>JBFEWT010000128.1:0-5724 GCA_041546225.1 Sulfurimonadaceae bacterium | reverse complement strand
TAAGCGTCAAGAGGGAGAGAAACTGCCCGATGATAGGCATCGATACACCGCTTTGCGGGTCAATAGCCGATGCCAGTGAAAACCCCATGACAAATGAGATCTGACCACCGGCAAAGGTAATGATGTTGTAGGCCAGCTGCAGTACGATACCGATGGAGAGGCCAAAAAGGAATTCACCCAATATCGCTACGATTAGCGACGGCACTGTAATCGCAATGGCCAGCGGCGGCATCGCGGCATAAAAGACAACGGCAAAGAAAAATGCCATTGCCGCTTTGGTGCTCATCGGGATACTCTGGTGCGAAAAGATGGGAGTCGCCATGAACAAGGCTGCGAAACGGGTAAAAAGAAGGATGAAGCCGACTACATTCGCTTCGCTGAAGAGCTGCGCCCACTCCATCTCAGGTCACTTCCACCAATTGCTGGCCACTCAGCCGGTAGACCCTGTCGCATCTGAATGCAAGCTCTTCATCATGCGTGACAAGTATCATCGCCGCTTGATGCTCTTTGACGTAAGCGTCAAATATACCCATTACCTCCATGGCCGTCGCATTATCGAGGTTCCCCGTAGGTTCATCCGCAAAGATGATCTTCGGTTTTTTCGTCAAGACCCGGGCGATGGAGACGCGCTGCTGCTGTCCGCCGGAGAGTTCCGTGACGCGCTGCGATATCACATGCTCGATGCCCAGAGCATCCAGGAGCGTCTTATCGACTTTCTGCTCTGAGAGCAGTGCGGCGACCTCAAGGTTCTCATAGGCGCTGAAACCCTTAAAGAGGTAATGCGACTGAAAGACCAGGCCAAGATCGTTCTTTCGGAGTTTGACCAGCTCGTTTTTTTTGAGCCCGGAAAGGTCATGTCCCAGCAGCGTGACACTGCCGCTGTTCGGTGTTAAAAGCGTGGAGAGTATATGCAAAAGAGTCGACTTCCCGCTCCCGCTCACACCGATGATAGCCATTGTCTCACCTTCGTTCAGCGAGAAAGTGACATCGGAAAAGAGGGGGTAATCAAACGCATGTGAAAGCGCCTCGGCTTTTAAAACTGTCATGGTAAGGATTATAGGGAATTTTGCGTTAAAAAACCATGAGTCGCCTCATGGTTTTGGTAGAAAAAGAAAAGGGGTGTGGCTTACGCCATCTGTGCAGCGACTTCTGCTGCGAAGTCGTCGACTTTTTTCTCGAGGCCTTCGCCCACTTCGTAGCGGACGAACTCAACGATCTCGGCTGTACCGCCGTGAGCTTTAGCTTCTTTAGTCAGTGCCTGCGCTACGGTCAGTGAATCGTCCATAACGTAGTTCTGCTCAAGAAGTGCCTGCTCTTTGTCAAGCGTCGTGTTGTCTGCGATGAAGCGCTCGAGTTTACCCGGAACAATCTTGTCCCAGATCTTCTCAGGCTTGCCTTCGGCTTTAAGTTCATCTTTGATCGCTGCTTCAGCCTGAGCCAGAACATCGTCATTCAGCTGAAGACGGCTGATGTACTGCGGAACATTTTTAAGCGGCTTGCCAAGACGGCCAAGCTCTTCGTTCTCGATCTTGATCGCTTCGATGCGGCCTTTGGTCTCTTCTTCAACGAATTTCGGATCGAAATCGTCAGCAGAAAGAACCGTAGGCTTCATCGCTGCAGCGTGCATAGCGATGTTTTTAAGCGTTGGAGCGATAAGCTCGGCAGTCTTTTCGCTGTCACATGTAGCAGCGATAAGAACACCTACACGGCCGTTAGAGTGAACATAACCGTTTACACAGCCGTTCTCTTTAGCGTTAAGTGTAACGAAACGGCGAACTTCGATCTTCTCACCGATACGCGCTACAGTCTGAGTGAAATACTCTGCGAACGTGCCCGTTTCGAAAGATGTTTCGTTCAGTGCGCTAACCTCAGATACACCCGTAGTGAAGATCTGTGCAGTCGTATTGCCTACGAGTGCCTGGAAACCGTCATTCTTCGCAACGAAGTCCGTTTCAGAGTTGATCTCGACCAGTGAAGCAGATGCAAATGTATCTGACACTTTAAGGCCGAGTGCGCCTTCTGCCGCAACGCGGTCAGCTTTTTTAGCGCTCTGTGCAACACCGCGGTCACGCAGCCACTCAGTCGCTTTGTCAAAATCGCCGTCACACTCGGTAAGGGCTTTTTTACAATCCATCATCGGCGCGTCAGTCGCCTGACGAAGTTTTTTAACGTCTGCTGCTGATACTGCCATGATTACGCTTCCTCTGTAGTTTCTGCTGCTGCTTCTGCTTCAGGCTCTGCTTCTGCTTCTACTTCAACTTCGTCTTCGTTTGTGTTCTCGCGAAGTGCTTTACCTTCGTTGATAGCTTCCGCCATCTCGCGACAGAAAAGCTGGATAGAACGGATCGCATCGTCATTACCCGGGATCGGGAAGTCGATAACGTCAGGATCACAGTTAGTGTCCAGTGGTGCAACAACAGGGATACCCAGGTTGCGAGCCTCTTTAACGGCGATGTGCTCTTTAACAGCATCGATAACGAACATCATGTCCGGAAGGTTCTTCATGTTGCGGATACCGCCAAGGTATGCCTGAAGCTTATCTTTCTGACGGCTCATCATCAGTGCTTCTTTCTTGGTAAGAAGACCAGTCTGGCCAGTTGCTTCCATCTCTTCGATCATATCGAGTTTACGGATAGACTTCTGGATAGTCTTGTGGTTTGTAAGCATACCGCCCAACCAGCGGTTGTCAACGTATGGCATACCACATGACTCTGCCGCTTCGCGGATAGAAGTACGTGCCTGTTTCTTAGTACCGACGAAAAGGACAGTCTTGCCCTCAGCAGCAGCGTCTGCAACGATCTGATACGTGTTGCGGAAATAACGCAATGTTTTCTGAAGGTCGATGATATAGATGTTTTTGCGGACACCGAAGATGTATTTTTTCATTTTCGGGTTCCAGCGACGCGTTTGGTGACCGAAGTGTACACCACACTCCAGAAGATCTTTCATAGTTACCATAAAGGCTCCTTGTATATATAATGTTTTGGTTTTGCCTCGATGCCCCTTAACAGCGTTGCCTATTTTTTCAGGCAGGCTGCACCAATGTTCAAGGATTGACATCTGTGACTTGCTCTATCGTTTCAATTAAGAAAAGTATAGAAAACGCGGAATTATACACAAAGGACTCTTAGCTTTTCCTTTGTACATTTTAAGCCCCGTTTTAGCCCTGTGTTGCGGAACGTAACTATTAGGTTACGCAATACTTATAAGTCACAATATTATCAAACATACTTATATTTTTAAAATTTCTTTCAGATTATCTCTGCTACCATGGCTCCTACATTTGGAGTACATATAGGAGTGTATAAAATGAAAAAAACATTATTGTTCTCAATGGCTGCAGCAGCAATGCTGGCAAACGGTGCCATGGCTGCTACAGTAGAAGAACGTGTTGCCAAGCTTGAAGAAGCATTGGCTAAACAAAAAGAGATCAACTCTGAGCTGAACGCGCGTACTGCAGGTAACCACCTGAAATTCGGTGTTGACTACCGTTTCTCAGTTGACAACATCCAGTATACAATGGCTGACGGTTCTAAATATGGCAACGCTGACCTCTACAGAAGCCGCCTCTGGATCGACATGGGTTACAAGTACAACGAGAACCTGAGCTTTACAGGTCAGTTGGCTTACAACACGACTTTCGGTAATCGTTTCGCTTACACGCCAAACACTGCGAACTTCGAAACATTTGACTGGGTAAGCAGCGAGATCGCAAATGATGATCAGATCCGTGTCCGCCAGGCATATTTCTTCATTAAAGATGATAACCTCTTCGGTGCTGACATCCCATGGACTTTCTCTATCGGTCGCCGTCCATCTACAAACGGCTACCTTGCCAACCTGCGTGAAGATGACAAAGCAGCTTCACCAATGGGTCACGTCATCAACGTCGAGTTCGACGGTAGTAGTGCGAAATTCGGTCTGGAAGGCCTGACAAGCATCCCTGGTGCATACATTAAAGCATGTTATGGCCGCGGTGCTACAAATGCAAATATCGGACTAGGTACTGCAACACCGTATGCAACTCAGAACATGGGACCTGCCGGTCTAGGCGATATTGACTTCGGTGGTGTGATCTTCGTACCATACGATGACGGTCAGTACAGTGTTCACTCTCTCTACTCATATGCAAACGATATGATCGATGGTACACTGGCGCCAGTGGATTCAAATGGTGATGGTACTGCTGATACATGGGGAATCAATGGTGTACAAACTGTTGGTGACATGCACCTTGCAACAGTTAATGTAAAAGCGAACGGTATCGGTGACGGTATCAGTGACTTCCTTGATGACACTGTTGTCTTTGCAAGCTATGCATGGTCAAAATCACTGCCTCAAGAAGGTAATACAATGTTCGGCAGTACCGAGGATAAACTCGGTAACTCTGTATGGGCAGGTGTTCTCTTCCCGTCATTCCTGACTGACGGCGGTAAATGGGGTATCGAGTACAACCAGGGTTCTAAATACTGGAAACCTGTAACTCAGGGTGAAGATACAGCGATCGGTTCTAAACTGGCTACTCGCGGTACGGCATTTGAAGTCTACATGACTGAAAACCTGATCGACGACGCATTGACGTTCCAGCTTCGCTACACGATGATCGACAACGAGTATACTGGTAGCCAGGGCTTCTATGGCTCTAACACAGCAACACCGCAGGAAATCTCTAACGGTACTTGGATGCCAAACCCAGCTGATGGTGGTGTAACAATGGTATCTGCTGACGGTGGTACTGTGGACAAAGCAACAGACCTTCGCGCTTACCTTCGTTACCGTTTCTAATTCCTTCGGGAGTTAGTCACACCTATGTTTTATAAAGCAGGGGGTTTCCCCCCTTCTGCTTCATCTTCTTCTCTTTTTTCTTAACCCTGTAACTCTTTTAACCGTGTTTGAACCGCTTCGACATGTCCCTTGACACGTACTTTTGTCCACGCTTCGGCTATCTCGCCTTTTGGATTGATGATATACGTTGAACGCACGATACCCATATACTCTTTGCCGTAGTTCTTTTTCAGTGCCCAGACTCCGTACTCTTGCATCATCTTCGTCTCTTCATCGCTGAGCAGCGTAATACCCAGCTCTTTTTTCTCGATGAAACTGCGGTGCTTTTTCGTACTGTCCGCACTCACTCCCAGAATGATCGCATCCATGTCGTCAAATGCCGGCATGGCCTCGGTAAATTCGCACGCTTCGGTCGTACAGCCGGGCGTATTGTCGCGCGGGTAAAAATACAACACGATCCATTTTCCTTTGAGATCGCGCAGACAGATCTCTACATCGTCCTGATTGGGCAGGCAAAACTCCGGTGCCTTGGTTCCTACTTCTAACATGTCGTTCCTTCTTGGTTAAAAATCTATGTGTCGATTCTACACAGTGATGCTGGAAGTGTAATATATTGCGGCTTGAGGAAGGCTTGAGAAAACTATGGATTATGCAGGATGGTTGTCAGTCGAAGTGACGCTCATCGACGATGTCGATCTCGGCGAAAGCATCGAGGAGCATCTCCGCTGCGATGCCGTTGTCGTAGCAGAGCAGCTTTTTGGAGGGGCTTAAAATCGGTGTCGTACCAATGCCGCAGCTTGGCGACTTGGATTTGAGAATGATCATATCGAGGTCGGGATGGGCGTCTATGAGCTGCTGCGTCTGCGCCTTGATGGCCTCGGTAACATCCTCACCGCTTTCATCGCCGATGACGCGGTGACCTTCCGCCTTGGAGTAGAT
>JBFEWT010000177.1:0-3304 GCA_041546225.1 Sulfurimonadaceae bacterium | reverse complement strand
GCACCAATGCCGGGCAGTTCCTGCGCATCGGTTTTGACGGCCGTTACGAGGGGACGCTCGACGCGGCTGAGCTGACAGCGGTCTATCCTCTGCCGTTTGAGAAGGCGCACGCCTCCTACCGCGGCGGCAGCGAGGGTGTGGCGGCGAATATCGCTGCGGGAGCACTCGATATCCGTCTGCAGAGCAGGGATTATACGACCTATGGCTTCAGGGTGCTCAGCGATGCGCTCTCATTGCGCTTTCTCGAAGAGCTTCCGGCCGAAGTGACAAACGCTCCGCTGAAACTCGATGTGAACGGGAGTGTTCGTATAGACGATGCGATAGCCTTTGGCGGGGATGTGGCCATCACTACGCAAAAGAGCGAGATACGCGGCAGTTTCGGGTATGCCGACAACGCATTTTACAGCGATGCCAACCTGAGCAGCCCTTCGGATTCTGCGCTGGTACGCAAACTGGGTGCTTTCAACATCATGCCGCTGCATCTTGTCTTCTGTTTTGCCGATGAGAAGGCCGCACTGCTGGCGGAGAGCAGCACGTTCAACCTGACGCTGCTCAAAGAGGAGGAGCGGCTCAGAGGGTGGGGCGGATTCCATAACGCAGGTTTTGACGTGGAGGGAAGCGTAGATGACGAAGGGCATCTTAGCGCGGAGATCGCCTCGAGGGTCCCCTCTCTTTTCGCACTCGCCGACGCCATCACGCCGCTTGAGCTGGAAGATTACGAGTTCTACGATGCCGAGCTTTTGGCACAGGCACGTGTAGAGTACCGCGATGCGCTGCGTGTCGAAAGCACGATCACCGTACCGTGGTATGCGCTGGTGTTTGACTCGAAGAGCCGTTTTTACGGCAGCGAATCGACGGCCAGTTTTACACTCGAAGAGAACAGCATCACGCTGGATAACTACAGTATCGACGTCGTCAACCGCCACATCTTTTCGCAGAGGCCTTCAGCACTGCGAATCGACGAGAACCTGACGCTGCATCTCGAGCCGCTGTGGGTCTTTGACAACCTCCAGGTCCGCGGCAGGGTGAGCGACGGTGCCAAAGAGGTGGACCTGCATCTTTTCAGTGACGGTTTTTCCTACAAGGGTCCCGAGGGAAGCCTGCAGCTTGCCGCCGATGCGCGTTTGGGCATGGATGCAGAGGGTGAACAGCGCCTCGAAGGGCATGTAAAGATACTTGAGGGTCTTATTACGTACGTGCCGGTCAATGACGTCGTGGTCAACGACGACGACATCATCATCATCCAGGATGTACGTCCTCCGTCAAAGATAAAACGTTTCATCAACCTGCATGTGACCTCTGAACAGGGTGTGCGCTACGAGACCCCGCAGGTGGAGGTCTCCTTCCGCCCTGATGTGACGCTTTGGAGAGAGCCGGGCAGTTCAACGGGCCTGCTGGGGATGCTGAGTATTGAGCAGGGGCGCTTCGAATCCAGCGGAAAAGAGTTCGCCATCAAGCCTTCGCACCTCTATTTCGGCGGCTCCTACCCGGTCAACCCCTACCTCGACCTCTATGCCGATTATGTATATGAGGAGATACTGTTTCATATCTACATCACCCATACGCTGGAATCGCCGGTCTTCCTGTTCAACTCCGAGCCCTCCATGAGCCAGAACGACATCATGAGCTACATACTCTTCGGAAAACCGGCCAATGAGATGTTCGGCAGTACCGAAGGCGGGAGCAGCAGCATCGCCGCAGCGAACCTGCTGCTGGGGACAGGACTGAAGGATATGATCGGCGATACGACGGGTATCAAGGTCGATACGCTCAACCTCATTAGCAGTCCCGAAGGCGAATTCGGTTTCGAGGTGGGGGCACGCCTGCATAAAGACGTCAGGGTAGTCTATAAAAACGATACCGTTTCGAACCTCATGCTGCAGTACCGCCTCAACCGCTGGCTGCGCCTCGACGTGGAGGTCTATGAGACGGGGCAGGGTGTCAATATGATCTATGTGAAGGATTTCAAGGCGTTTGAGCGGGAGTAGACGCTTACTCCGGGACCAATATTTCGGGCGCTTCGAAACCGTTGATGATGTCAGAAGGCGTGATCTCCTGCAGCAGCTGCTGCATATCTTCTGCGGTATAGAGTTCCAAAGCGTCGTTTGCCTGATGCATCAGTTCGTTGGAGAAGCCGCGTTTGGAGAACATCATCACCTTGTCAGGCTTTATATCGGTGCGTTCGCATTTGTCCAGCAGTTTGCTCAGCTCGCTTTTGTTGGTCTTGTGGTTGGTCCACTTGCATTCACCGATGATGCTCTTGCCGCTTGCACTCTGTGCATAGAGGTCGATCTCCACGTGCCGGTCCCAGTAGCTGCCCGTGTCGACAATGGGATCGTTCTCGTAGCGTTTGAGTACGATGAGGTTGGATAGCTCTTCGAAAATAAGCCCCGTAAAACCCTGTCGGCGCTGTTCAAAACGCTCCAGAACGGGGGCGTAGTCCCCTTTTTCGATCTCTTTGTAAAACGGTGCGATAAAGGCGAACCAGAAGCGCAGAAAAGGCGAAGTGAAACGTACTTTGTGCGAGATGCGGTGACGGGCCACTTCGCGTTTGAACTTCTGTTTGGGGTGGAGTTTTACCGGGGGCATCTCGCGGGAGTATTCGAACTCCAGAATGCCGCAGTCGCGCAGGTATTTCAGTGCCGCGCCCCCTTTGGCTTCGCTGATGCGTGCACGTTTAAAGGCGGAGTGCATACGCCTGTCGCCCGTGGCGACCGCACTGAGCAGCCGCCAGTAGGAGAAGTCGTCGCCTATCTTGTAGAGAAGCTGGTTATAGAGGTGGCCGTAGTTGTCGAGTATCTGCGAGACGATGAGCTCTTCGATGGGCGCATCGATGTCGATACTCCACCCCAGCCCCCCGAAGACGGCGAAGTAGTCGATGAGCTGTTCCATCTCGTTGGGGAAGTGGCGGGCGTAAAAAGAGCGAAACTGTCTTAGCAGCATCGGGTCAGGGTCTGTTTTTGCATGCATTATTATAGCATTCGGGACCTGAAGTCGCTAAACGTGAGCTTAAAGTGCCTTTAAATCATCATCATACATCGCGGTCAAGAGGAGTTCACCCCCGTCGTTTACCATGAACTGTCCGTAGCGTGCACTGCTGTAGTGTGACCCCTGTCCCTCTTCGAAGAAATAGGCGTTGGTGGCGAACTTGACGCTGTTTCCGCGTACGCGGTAGCGCAGGAGCATTTCGTTTTCAAGCAGCGGCTGGCCTTCGAAGATCGCTTTAAATGTGGCGATGCGGCGTTCGTCGAGGGTGACGACGACAGCGCCGTCTGGGGCATCTATGTTTCGACTGCCCATCATT
>JBFEWT010000161.1:0-4029 GCA_041546225.1 Sulfurimonadaceae bacterium | reverse complement strand
TTTCGGCGTCCCGTCGTAACGGTGGTTGCGCTCTCCGCTTTTGCCTGCGAAGATCGCTTTGCCGTTTTCGTCTTTGCCTAAAAAGCGCGGTTTCTTCTCTTTGTGGCCGGACTCTTTGGTTGCGTCGTACGGTTTGCGGGGCGGGCGTTTCTCATCGCGGGGTTTCCTGTCGTCGCGCTTATCGTCGCGCGGTTTTCTGTCATCACGCGGACGGTCACTGCGTTTACGCTCGTCTTTACGCCCTTCAGGACGCATCTTGCGCGCCTGTTACGCCTCTTTTTCAAGACGTGCCCGCTCGGCTTCTTTCTCTGCTGCAATAACGCCAGCAGGTTTGAACGCTTCGAGGAGCTCCTGCATGATGGTACGTCCCAGCAGCGTTTCGATAGGGTAGAGCAGTTTTTGATCATTGGCATCGAGCAGGGTGAGCGCGTGCGTCTTCGCGCGCTGCAGACGTGTCTGGTAGTCTGCTGCAACGGCAGGCAGGTCATAGCTGATGACAAGCTCTGCTGTGAGGGCGCTGTCATCGGCAAGTGCCGCGTCGCTGACAACGCTGATGTTCTCACCGCTTACCATGCTTTGTACTGCGTCAGTATCGTTTGCCGTGACGATGAGGATGCTCTTGTCGGCATTTTGTGTGATGAGGAACTCAAGCAGTTGTGCTTTGCGTTCAGTGTCGCAGGGATGAATACGGTGGTTGTGTCGTTTGACCGTTATGGTGGATGACATGGAAAGTCCTTGAGTAAATGGCCTCTAAAAAATAGAAGAAAAAATAAGCGGTCGAAAAAGAAGGCCTAAGCGCAGACCGAAGGCGCAAATGTTGTCGGCATTATAGCGAAAATGAGCTGTTATAGTGATTGGATAGTGCTTTCTTATGCGGCTAATCGCAAATCGCAGAGCTGATGGGTCATTATAGGCACATTCTGAAAAATAAGGCGCTCACATGCCCCTCAAATATCGGTGATCCTGACTAACGTGAGGTAGGGCTCGCTCTCCAATATCTTCAGCGAGACACCGTACCGGTCCGAAATACGTTTGCGCTGCCCTTCACTCAATTCGGAGAGATGGATCTTGTAGTAATGGTGGTTGTCGTCCGAGCTCACCTGCATCCTGTAAGAGTGGATCTCATCGCTTGAGGGGTCATAATGAATATACTTCTGCATCTGCGACCTTTCACGTACTGATTTTGTTTATTGTATGGCGTATGGCATTAAGAATCCATTACAGTTCGGAAGTAGCTTTAGGTGTGTCGTAGAAAAAGCGGGACAGAAGGTCGTCTTATAAAGATAAAAATGCGCGTGCACCCGGGAGGGTGCTGCAAAAAGATGTTAGAGCGCCTTGGCCATGATGCGGTTGAGGCGGGCGATGAAGCTTGCCGTGTCTTTGATCTCCTGACCTTCGTTCAGTTTCGCCTGATCAAGCAGGACGAACGCCGCATCGTTGATGAGGTTCTGGTCAGCCGAGTCCTTGAGTTTGGCAAGGATCTCGTGTTTTGGGTTGATCTGAAGGATCGGCTGGATCTCAGGCACGTCCATGCCGCCCTGGCCCATCTGTTTCATCATCTGTGCCATCATGTACTGCGGGTCTTCCTTGTCCACTTTGAGACAGACCGCAGAGTCGGTGAGGGCGGTGGTGACTTCGACTTTCTTGACGTTGTCGCCGAGTGCGTCTGCGAGTTCTTTGGTCAAAGTCTCGAACTCTTTAGCCGTCTCTTCTTCAGCTTTTTTCTCCTCTTCGCTCTCTTCGAACTTCGCGTCAGCCGCAGGGACGAATTTGTACTCTTTGTACTCGTTCACCATCGGGAAGACGATGGTGTCGATCTCTTCGTTAAGGACGAGGACGTCGATGCCTTTGGCTTTGAAACGCTCGAGCTGTGCAGAGTTCTTGAGCATCGCCAGAGATGTTTTGCCGGTGATGTAGTAGATCTCTTTCTTTTCCTCGTCGACGTTCTTGACGAACTCTTCGATGGTCGTCGCCTCATCGGAGTTGAGGGTGTTGAACTTCAGAAGCTCCAGGATCTTCTCGCGGTTGCCGAAGTCGCTGTAAAGGCCCTCTTTGAGAACGTTGCCGAACTCTTTGTAGAACGCGTCGTATTTCTCAGCGTCTTTCTTCGCCATCTTGGAGAGTTCGGAGAAGACTTTTTTCACCGACGCGTTCTTGATCTTGGCCATGACGGCATTAGACTGCAGGATCTCTCTACTGACGTTCAGCGGAAGGTCTTTGGAGTCGATGACCCCGCGAAGGAAACGCAGGTAGGTCGGCATAAGCTCTTTTTCATCATCGGTAATAAAGACGCGGTTGATGTAGAGTTTGATCCCCGGCTGGTAGTCGACGCGGTACATGTCCATCGGTGCTTTTGACGGGATGTAGAAGAGGGTGGTGTACTCGATGGCACCCTCTGCCTGGTTGTGCATCCACGCAAGCGGTTCGCCGCTGTCGTGTGCGATGCTTGAGTAGAAGTCCTTGTACTCGTCATCGGAGATATCCGACTTGCTGACAGTCCAGAGTGCAGAGGCTTTGTTGATCTGCTCGTTCCTGATCTCGGTGGAAGCGGGTTTGGTCTCGTTGCCCTCGTCATCTTTTTCCGCAGCGATGTAGTGCTCTTTGTCCATGAAGATAGGGAACGGGATGTGGTTGGAGTACTTTTTGACGATGCTCTCGACACGGTGTGCTTCGAGGAACTCCTCTTCGTCATCTTTGAGGAAAAGGGTGATGCTTGTACCGTGGCCCTCTTTTTCCGCTTTTTCAAGCTCATACTCGCCCGTACCTTCGGAGATCCATGTGTACGCCTGCTCTTCGCCCGCTTTTTTCGTCGTTACTTCGACTTTGCCCGCTACCATGAACGAGGCGTAGAAACCGACACCGAACTGGCCGATAAGCTGGGAGTCTTTCTTCTGATCGCCCGAGAGGTTCTCAAGGAAAGCTTTCGTACCCGATTTTGCGATAGTACCGAGGTGTGCGACAAGGTCCTCTTCGTTCATACCGATACCGCTGTCAGCGATGGTGATGGTCTTCGCCTCTTTGTCGAACGTGATATCGACACGCGGGTTGAAATCGATCCCTTTGTAGGCATCGTCTGTAAGGACAAGCATATTGAGCTTATCCATTGCGTCAGATGCGTTGGAGACCAGCTCACGAAGGAAGATCTCTTTGTTTGAGTAAAGAGAGTGGATCATAAGCTGTAAAATTTGATTGACTTCAGTCTGGAACTGATGTTTTGCCATGTGACATTCCTTTAAGTAGAGTGATAATTTCGCGGGGATTATAGCAAAAAAATATTCTATAATGCAAATGCTGTCAATAAACTTGAGTCAAATTGACTAAATTATATTATCTGAGTTGATATTAGGGCGGAAAAGGGTGTAGATGGCAGTGCGTTTAGGTGCGTGAGTTGTTGACGGTGTGAGCGTGCGGGGGCGTTATGCCCAGAGTTCGGAAATCAGGCTGTTGAGTTTTTCCGTGTCGATGGGTTTGAGCAGCATAAAGTCATAGAGCGTGGTATCGTAGTCGTCAAAATTGGCCTTCAGACCTTCCACCCCGCTGATGATGGCAATCGGTACGGAGCGATAAGCCTCTATGCCGCGGATCTGTTTGGCCGCTTCGATACCGTTGAGCTCGGGCATATGGATATCCATCAGGATAAGGTCATACGGGTTCTCTTTGCACATCTGTACGGCTTCAAGCCCGCTTACGGCACTTTCGGATGCGATACCCTGCTCGTCGAGCAAAATAGAGAGCAGCATCCTGTTGACATCGTTGTCTTCGACAATAAGGACTTTTTTATCGGCAAAAGGGTTTTTCCCATACCTGCCGTTGTGCTGCGAAGCGTGTGCAAAGTGCAGGAGGCTATCCCACTCTTTGCTGCTCAGCGGCGGCTGAAAGACCTGCATTCCGGCAAAACGTTCGGCAAACGTCTGGCCTTTTTGCATGGCATCGGTAAGAAGCAGTACCTTTTCCGACGGGAGTGCTTCCATAAGGTTTGCGAGGTTCTCGCTTCTGCATTGGTGGTCGATGATAATATGCAGATCGGCA
>JBFEWT010000002.1:0-46448 GCA_041546225.1 Sulfurimonadaceae bacterium | reverse complement strand
CTATGAAGGGCTGATATTCCATAATGAGCTCTTTGAGGATGTCCGGACCGGCGATTGCCGAAAAGGGTATATCAAACAGGTGCGCAAAGACGGCAAGCTTGATATCTCGCTTCAACCCATCGGCGGTAAAAAAGATGACATCGCTACCGAAAAGATCATCGCTTTGCTGCGCGAGAACAACGGGATGCTCCCCTACAACTACAAAAGCGATGCCGACCAGATCTCATCCGTCTTCGGGTTGAGTAAAAAAGTGTTCAAACGTGCGCTTACGCAGCTGCAGGAGTCCGGTGAGATCAAAGTGCAGGACACCGGTATATTCTCCCTCAGGAAATAAAGAGTCATATGGGGCGTTCGAAAAAGACATCTGTAGTTGAGCTGGATCACAAAGCGATTGAGTATAGTGAAAACGATACTGTTTACCGTGTCATCCGTCTTAATGAAAAATCGATGAATGTAGAACTCTGCCTGTTTGAAGGGGGAGTCGAAATCGGGACCAAAACGATTCCCTTTGCCCATCTTCCTAAAAAGATAAAGCAGCAGATCCGCCCACTTTAGTTTACGCCGCTATGCGTTACGGATAACGCTTCTTCAGTTCCTGCTGGTAATGTTTCAGATCACGCAGATGGCTTTTAATGATCTGCATGTCACTGCCGTTGTGGCAATAGGTATTAAACTCCATCAATACGTCTGCGACCCCGCCGCTTCCGAGACTGACTGCGGAGCCCTTGAGCATATGTACTATCAACTCGACTTTGCCTGCATTCCCCTTGGCCACTTCGACATCAAGCTTGGGTAGCTCTTCATCTATCTGTGCGATCATATCGCCAATAAAATCTACCGCCTCCTCTTCTGAGAGGCCGAGTTCATCGACAGCCCGGGCATGGCTGAATGGCGGGTACTCTTTGACCTTTGCGGAAATCTCGTCACTTTTTGGCGATTCGGCTAATACGTCCGGTTTGGGAGGAGTTGTTTTACGCGGTGGTGCAACTTCGGGTATGACCTCATTGCGTTTATCCGGTACATTAATATTTTCGGGGATTTCGTTACCCAGAGGCGATTCATCGTCAGCAGGCGGCTGTTCGGGAGCAGCCGGCGCTTCCGCATCGTGAACAGCAGAAGTCTCTTTTGATCTTGCAACAAGAAAATAGACCAGCCAAATTCCCGCTGCACTGCCTAAAGCCACTGCCGCCCACATCATACCAACTCCTCTCTAAGCTCTTTTCAAAGCAGCGGTCTGCCGACCTTTTCTATTTTCTCAAATATGCGATCGCCTATTGTAGCATTTAGAATACCTATTAATCAACTCCTTTTATTCTCTACGCCTTTTTCCTTCCGATGCGATTTGGCATGACGCAACAGCAGCAGATGATGCTTCATATACTTCCTTTTGCCTGATAGGAAATTGTAACATGAATCATGTTTTGGCACTATTCATTATGATTATATTTCATGTTGGAACTTTTTTTGCATAACACCCTCTATACGATAAGGAGTTATTATGCAACACACTGTAATAGACAACCTCTATGCTTTCCCTCAGAAGCTGACTGAACTTGCATGCCTTGAAGAGGAGCTGCATGATGTCTTAATGGATGACACCGATCTAAGCTGGAACGCGCAGCGCCGATGCGTTGAGCATAAATTCAATGATGACCCGGATGTTGAATATACCGTTCTTCAGCACTGGGCCGAGCATGTCGGTGCATCATTCGAACTGACAGAGGATATAGGCAACGACGGTTATTATCACGCCTTTATATATCAATAATACGACACGTTATAACAACTGAAAAGTCAATAATCTCTAATAGATGAAAGCAGGTTGTGAGGTGATGGCCAAACGGTTGCCATAGCAGCAACCGCTTGTAAAGGGGTAATACCTCCGCAGGCGCGGCGGCAATTTATTTGTAACGGTAAGTAATACGGCCCTTATCAAGGCTGTAGGGTGTAAGTTCGATCTTTACACGGTCACCCGGCAGGATCTTGATATAGTGCATACGCATCTTACCGGCGATGTGACATAAAATCACATGCCCGTTCTCAAGCTCTACACGAAATGTAGCATTCGGCAGTGCTTCAACAATCTTACCGTCAACTTCAATGACATCATCTTTTGCCACAATAGCTCCTTATTCTGCTAATGAAAGTATCTCAGCTTTACCGTTGATCACTGCAACAGTATGCTCATAATGTGAACCGCGCAATCCGTCGGTACTGACAACATCCCAGCCATTCTCCAGTATCTTGGCGACACCCTCTTTTTGGCAGATCATAGGCTCAAGGCAAAAAACCATGCCGTTTTTGATCTTGGGACCTGCCTTGGGATTCGGACCGTCGAGATAGTTTGGAATCTCAGGCTCTTCGTGGGGTTTCTTACCGATACCGTGGCCGCAAAAGCCGCGAAGCGGTATAAACCCCTGCTTGTTTATAAACTTCTCGATCTCAAAAGAGAGCTCTTTGAAGCGCATACCTTCGCGTATCGTCTCTATCGCAAAATAGAGCGTCTCTTTCGCACAGGCTATCAACGCCTCATCTTCAGGTGTGATTTTGCCGACACCGACGCTTACCGCAGCATCGCCAAAATAGCCATCAAGCTCCGTACCGATATCATAACCGACCACATCACCCTCCTGGAGTGTATAGTCCGTCGGAATACCATGAATAATAACTTCGTTCACTGAGGTACAGACTGATGAAGGAAAACCGTAAAGTCCCTTGAAAGAGGGCTTGGCACCATGGGAACGGATAAAATCCTCCGCCATAGCATCGAGCTCTTTCAGGGAGATACCCGGGCGGGTATGCTCTTCGAGAAGTTTAAGCGCACCGCCAACAATCCTGTTAGCGGCCCGAAGTTTTTCGATTTCAGCGGGTTTGCGCAGCGCAATCGCCATGCTTACAGACCCACCGCGCTGAGTGTCTGGTATTTACTCATATAAACCTGTGCTTCGATCTTGCGCATCGTATCAAGTGCAACCTGAACGACGATCAAGACAGCGGTACCGCCAAAGAAGAATGGAACACCCATCGCCTGAACGATCAGCCACGGAACCGTAGCGACCGCACCAAGATAGAGTGCACCCGTGAATGTCAGACGGCTGGCCGTCTCATTCAGGAACTCTGCGGTATGAACACCCGGACGGACACCCGGGATGAAACCGCCCTGACGCTTGAGGTTGTCAGAGATGTCTTTAGCGTTAAAGACAATCGATGCATAGAAGTATGCAAAGAAGACAACAAACAAGAACGTCAGCAGGTTATAGAAATAACCATTTGGATTCAGAACGTCCGAAACCATCTGGATGTATGGATTTGTACTGCTTGAAAGAACTGTCATCGGGAACATCAGGATCGCCGAAGCGAAGATGACCGGGATGACACCCGAAAGGTTGACCTTGATCGGGATGTAGTTCATAACACGCTTGTTCTGGTTCTCCATCATCACTTTTTTCGCATAGGTCACCGGAATACGGCGTTCACCCAGCTCAACATAGATAATGACGGCGACAGTAGCAAGGATAAGCAGCAAGATCGCAATAACAGTGATAAAACTCATAGCACCCGTATTGACCATAGTGACCGTTTGACCGATAGCACTTGGAATTGCCGATACGATACCGGCGAAGATGATAAGTGATATACCGTTACCGACACCGCTTTGCGTAATCTGTTCACCGATCCACATCAACAACATCGTACCCGCTACCATCGAAACGGCAGATACGAGCAGGAATGTGTTGTAGTCGATCAGGATCGCACTGCCCCCGTCTTTTCCCGTAAGGCTCTGCAGGCCGATACTTACACCGATCGCCTGTACAATTGTAATAGCGATGGTTGCATAACGGATGATCTGCATATATTTAACCATACCGTCGCGCTCTTTTTTCATCTGGCCAAGTGCAGGGAATGTCGCTGCAAGAAGTTCCATGATAATAGAAGCGGTGATGTAAGGCATAATACCGAGGGAAATGATGGAGAGACGTTCGACGGCGTTACCGCTAAACATATTGAACAGTCCGAGTGCATCTGCTTGATGTGAATCAAAAAATGATGCGATTACAGCAGTATCAACTCCCGGCACCGGCACGTATGCCAGTAGCCGATATAGCAACAAAAAGCCTAATGTGATCAGAATTTTGTTAAGGAGTTGCTGGTTCACAATTACTTACCAGTCGTTGTGACGTTTTCGTCTTTGATTTTTGCTGCCAGATCTTTCGCTGTTGCACCAACCAGTTTAACAGCTGTGATACTTTTAGCAAGTTTGTGTACCGAACGGATAGATTCCATTGTGATCTCTTCAAGTTCAGCTACCGCTTTAATGCGCTCGACATTAATAGTGTACGGCTTAATTGCACGAGATGTGAAACCGATTTTCGGTAGACGCTTAGCCAGTGGCTGCTGTCCACCCTCGAAGTTACGCTTACGCTTGTAACCTGAACGTGCTTTTTGACCTTTGTTACCTTTACCGGCAGTTTTACCGTTGCCGCTAGCCTGGCCACGGCCTACGCGCTTACGAGCGTGAGTAGAACCTGCAGCAGGTGATAGATTTTCAAGTGCCATGATTATCCTTTAAGGCGTGCAAGTGCTTCGATTGTAGCACGTACCACGGTGTTTGGATTGTTTGAGCCGATTGACTTAGTCAGGATATCCTGGATACCTGCAAGCTCAAGTACCGGACGAAGGGCACCACCGGCGATAACACCGGTACCTTCAGATGCCGGCTTAAGCAGAATGCGGCTTGCATTGTACTTATGCTCGATGTCGTGGGCGATTGTAGTACCCTTGATGCTGACAGTCGTAAGGTTTTTGAACGCCTCGTCAACTGCTTTACGGATAGCATCCGGAACTTCTTTCGCTTTACCGACACCAAAACCTACGGTACCGTTCTTATCGCCTACTACAACAAGTGCAGTAAAACGGAAACGGCGACCACCTTTTACAACTTTCGTTACGCGACCGATGTTTACGATCGACTCTTCGAAGTCTTCTCTGTTAACTGTATTCATCGATCAGCCCTTAAAACTTGATTTCATTTGCACGAAGTGCTTCAGCGAATGCTGCTACAACACCGTGGTAAACATAACCGTTACGGTCAAAATAAACTGACTCGATACCGGCATCTTTCAATGTTTTAGCAAATGCTTCACCCAGTTTTGCAGCGTCTTCTCTGTTCGCTTTAAGACCAAGAGTCTTAGAGCTGATCGCCGCAAGTGTGACGCTTGCTGTATCATCGATCGCCTGCGCGCTTAGGTAGCGGTTAGAACGGAAGATAGATACACGTGGCTGAGATGCACAACCCGAGATTTTAGCACGGATTCTACGCTTACGCTGAAGGCGTTTAGCGCTTTTTAGTTTCATGTTTTTTGCAGTCATCTCATTGCCCCTTATTTCTTAGCAGTTTTACCGGCTTTACGCACGATATGCTCTTCCATGTATTTAACACCTTTACCTTTGTAAGGCTCAGGTGGACGGAACGAACGGATCTCAGCTGCAACTTGACCAACTACCTGGTTGTCGTTACCTTTGATTGTGATCACGTTTTTCTCAACAGAGATCTCCAGACCAGCCGGGATATCGTAGTTGATATCGTGAGAGTGACCCAGTTGCAGGTTAAGAACCTTGCCCTGAACAGCAGCACGGTAACCAACACCGTTGATCTCCAGTTGCTTGGAGAAACCAGTCGTAAGACCAGTTACGATGTTCGCTGCCAGTGCACGGTATGTACCCCAGAATGCGCGGTCTTGCTTATCCTCAGAGTTTGCAGAGAAAGTAAGCGTATTACCTTCAAGGTTAATACCAACGTTACCCTTGGTATCAAGTGTACGTGTGTCTTTGCCTTTTGCGAAAGTAACAACAGTGCCGTCAACAGTGACTTTAATATCAGCCGGAAATTCAACCGGTTTTTTTCCAATACGTGACATCTGCTATCCCCTTACCATACTGTACACAAGACTTCACCACCGATGCCAAGCTCGAAAGCTTTATCATTCGGTAGAACGCCTTTGGATGTACTGACAATAATCGTACCATAACCGTTTTTGAAACGTTTAATGTCCGCTGCACCTTTATATACACGGCGACCCGGCTTTGATACACGTTTCATCTCGTTGATGACCGTGCGGCCGTTGTCGTCATACTTAAGTACTACGTTAATTGTCTTCTTATTGCCATCTTCAACGACGTTAAAGCTGTCAATATAACCTTTTTCTGCCAAGATCGCGACAACTGCTTCAACACTTTTAGAGTGCATAAGAGTTGTAACGTCAAGACGACGCATAGCCGCATTACGGATACGTGTCAATGAGTCTGAAATTAGATCATTAATCATTTAATTTTCCTTGTTAACAATTAGGAGTTTCAAGTGGAAGCTTGCGCTTACCAGCTTGACTTTCTAACGCCTGGGATAAGTCCCTCATTTGCCATTTTTCTGAAACAGATACGACAAACACCAAAATCACGAAGTACAGAGTGTGGACGTCCACAGATCTGACAACGCGTATAACCGCGAACCTTGAACTTAGGAGTACGGTTCGCTTTAGCGATCATAGATTTCTTAGCCATTATTCTCTTCCTTTTGCGAAAGGCATGCCCATCGCTTCAAGCAGTGCGAATGCATCTTTGTCTGAATCCGCTGTCGTTACGACAGTGATGTTCATACCGTGGATCTGCATAATTGAATCATAGTCGACTTCCGGGAAGATCAACTGCTCAGTCAGACCGAAGTTGTAGTTACCACGACCGTCGAAACCGTTACGTGCGATACCACGGAAGTCTTTCATACGCGGAAGTGCTACAGAGATCAGTTTGTCAAGGAAGTTGTACATGTTTTCGCCACGTAGTGTAACTTTAACACCGACCGGCATACCTTCACGTACTTTAAAACCTGCAACAGATTTACGCGCAGTAACCACTGTCGCGTGCTGACCTGCGATAGCGCTGATCGTGTCTTGGATATTCTGAATCAGTTTGTTGTCTTTCATTGCGAAACCCGCACCGACACTGATTGTTACTTTCTCTACCGCAGGGATCTGCATGACGTTCTTGATCTCAAGAGCTTCCTGCAGCTGTGGTTTGATAGTATTGATGTACTTATCTTTTAATCTTGCCATAACTTACGCCTCCACTTTGCGTACGTTTGAAACATCAAGAGGCATCTCTTTGTTTGCAAACCCGCCTTGAGGATTTTCTTCCGTCGGCTTGATCGCTTTTTTAGCAACGCGAACGCCTTTGACGATTACCTGGTTCTTTTTAGTAAGAACAGCGATAACTTCGGCTTTTGTACCTTTGTCATCACCGGCGATCACTTCAACCATGTCGCCTTTTTTGAAATTAAACTTTGCCATCAGACAACCTCCGGAGCAAGTGAAACGATTTTCATGAAGCCAGAGTAACGGACTTCACGGCCTACAGGGCCGAAAATACGTGTACCGATAGGCTCTTGTTTCGCATCAAGAATAACCGCAGCATTGTCATCGAAACGGATCAGAGAACCGTTTTCACGGTGGATCTCTTTCTTCGTACGAACGACAACAGCTTTAACGACCTGGCCTTTTTTGACTTTACCATTAGGTGTAGCTTTCTTGACTGATGCAACGATAACGTCACCAACAGATGCGTAACGGCGCTTAGAGCCGCCAAGCACTTTGATACACATAATCTCTTTTGCACCTGTGTTATCAGCTACGTTAAGACGAGTAAAACTCTGGATCATGACTCAGCTCCCAAAACAGTCTTCAGTCTGAATGACTTTGTTTTAGAGAGTGGACGACACTCGATAGCGATGATCTCGTCACCGACTTTAAGCTGATTGCTTTCGTCATGAACAAGGTATTTCTTGAAACGCTTAACAGTTTTGTGGTAACGTGGGTGAAGAACGCGGCGCTCAACAACGATAGACGCTGTCTTGTCACCTGAGATCTTTACTACGAAACCTTGAATTTCACGTTTGTGTGTCATATCTCGGCCCTTACTTAATCGCGCTTAGCGCTGTGTTGATACGTGCAATGTCTTTTTTAGCAGCGTTAAGCTCGCTAGTATTAGTCAGTTGCATCATTTTTTGCTTGATCTTCAGTGTGAAATGCTCAGTTTTCTTCTCTTTAAGCATTGCCTGAAGTTCAGCAGCAGTCTTATCTGTCAAATCAGAATATTTCATTGCTCATCTCCTGAGTAACAATTTTTGTCTTGAATGGCAGTTTGTGCATAGCAAGCGTAAGCGCTTCACGAGCCAAAGACTCTTCAACACCACCCATTTCAAAAATAATACGGCCCGGCTTGATGTTCATAACCCACTGGTCAATAGCACCTTTACCCTTACCCATACGTACTTCCAGCGGCTTAGCAGTCAAAGGCTTGTCCGGGAATACACGAATCCAAATCTTACCGTTACGTTTAATATGACGTGTAGCAGCAATACGCGCAGATTCGATCTGGCGAGAGTTGATACGGCCAGCTTCAACAGCTTTGAAACCGATGTTGCCGAAAGACAACGTGCTACCACGCTGTGCTTTACCGCGGTTACGGCCTTTCATATACTTACGGAATTTCATTCTCTTAGGCATTAACATGATTAATCAGCCTTTCTTGGAGCACGTGGACGACGTTCGCGTGGCTCGCGTTTTTGTTCTTTTGGTTCTGGCTGGATACCTTTAGTCAGTACCTCGCCTTTGAAGATCCATACTTTAATACCGATGATTCCGTATGTAGTATGCGCTTCAGCAAAACCGTAATCGATTTTTGCACGAAGCGTATGAAGAGGAACACGTCCCTCAAGGTACCACTCGGTACGTGCCATTTCAGCACCGCCAAGACGACCGGCAACAGAGATCTTGATACCTTTGGCACCAGAACGCTGTGCATTTTGCATAGTTTTCTTCATTGCACGACGGAATGCGACACGGCGCTCAAGCTGTGTAGCAACGTTTTCTGCGACAAGCTGTGCAGACGTCTGTGCTTTTTTCTCTTCTTTGATATTGACAGAGATGTTCTTGCCAATAAGGTTCTGAAGGTTTGTCTTCAGTTTTTCGATGTCAGCACCGCGCTTACCGATGATGATACCAGGACGAGCAGCTACGATAGAAACGCGAAGGCGCTTCGCAGTACGCTCGATAATGATGTTGCTCACACCAGCGTAGTAGAGCTCTTTTTTCAAGAATGTACGAATTTTGTGGTCTTCACCAAGGTTCGCAGGTGCATTCTTGAAGTTAGGATACCAGCGAGATTCCCAGTTACGGTTGATACCGAGGCGCAGACCAATCGGATTTACTTTCTGACCCATAATTATTTGCCCTCTACTTCTACTAAGATGTGTGCTGTCGGTTTGCGGATACCAGACGCCATACCACGAGCACGTGGACGGAAACGCTTAAGTACCGGACCATTGTCAACGCGGCAAGATGAGATAACACAATCTGCCGGCTCGTTGCCGCTGTTAGCAACAGCTGATGCAACGACTTTTGCAATAATCTTAGCCGCTTTGTTTGGAGTAAACTCCAGTGCAGCCAATGCTTCTTCAGCATTCATGCCTTGAATTTCACGTGCGATCAGACGAGATTTTGTCGGAGAGACGCGAACGAATTTTAATAATGCTCTGCTCATGTCAATCCTTACTTACCGATCTTTTTCTGTACAGAGCCCTTGTGGCCCTTGAATGTACGAGTTGGTGCGAATTCACCCAGTTTGTAACCAATGTGGTTCTCAGTAATATATACTGGAACGTGCTGACGTCCGTTGTGAACGTTCAGCGTCAAACCGATCATATCTGGCAGGATAGTACTGCGACGTGACCAAGTTTTGATAGGTTTATTGCTTTTTGCCTCTTTTGCTGCAATCACTTTTTTCATTAGGTGATCGTCGACAAATGGGCCTTTTTTTACTGATCTAGCCATCTATCTACCTCTTAGGATTTGATTTACGGCGAGTAATAATAAGTTTATCACTTGCTTTTTTACGACGAGTTTTCGCACCTTTAGTCGGTTTACCCCAAGGAGTAACTGGGTGACGACCTGAGTTCGTTTTACCTTCACCACCACCATGCGGGTGGTCAATCGGGTTCATTGCAGAACCACGAGTCTGAGGACGAATACCCATGTGACGTGAACGACCTGCTTTTGCGATAACGATGTTCGAATACTCTTCGTTACCGACAGTACCGACTGTAGCGATACATTCGCCAAGGATCAGACGCATCTCTGAAGATGGAAGACGTAGTGAAACGTACTTGCCGTCACGACCCATGATCTGAGCTGAACCGCCAGCTGAACGAACAAGCTGTCCGCCTTTGCCAGGTTTCATCTCGATGTTGTGTACGACAGTACCAACCGGGATGTTCTTCAGTTTCATCGCGTTACCAGGCTTGATGTCAAGACCAGCGTCAGATGATTGAATAACGTCGCCTACATTCAGGTCTTTCGGCTGAAGGATGTAACGTTTTTCACCATCAGCATACGTGATGAGTGCGATACGACAGTTACGGTACGGATCGTATTCGATCGCAGATACTTTACCAGGGATGTCAAGCTTGTTACGCTTGAAATCGATGATACGGTACAGTTTTTTAGCACCCGCTTGCTTATGGCGAGAAGTAATACGACCGTTGTTATTACGACCAGCGTGAGCAGGAAGTTTTACCAACAGTGAACGAACAGAAGCTTTTGCAGTGATGTCGCCACTGTCGACATTCGTGTAAAAACGACGGCTCGGTGTTATTGGTCTGTATGTCTTAATTGCCATGTTACACCGCCAACGATTCGATTTGTGCGCCTTCTGGCAGTTTTACATAGAACTTTTTGAAATCGTTCTGTTTGCCAGTTACGCCGCGGAAGCGCTTAACTTTACCGCTTTGGTTCAATGAGTTAACACGTGCCGGTACAATACCGAAGTACTCTCTGAACACCTCTTTAAGAGCGTTCTTAGTCATACGCGGAGACGTCTGAACTACAACAACACCCTCTTCTTGAAGACCGAGAGTCTTCTCTGTGTACAAAATTGCTTTAATATCTGTAATATCTGCCATCTTAGCTCTCTTTAGTCAGATTTTCCCATACCGCTTTTTCGATTACAACCGAACGGTATGTCGCTGCCAGGAAGGCATTGAGTTCATTCTCTTCTACAAGGTAAGTAGACTGAATGTTACGGAACGCAAGATATGTTTGCTCATCAATGATCGATTTAACGAACAGTGCATCACGCTGACCAAGTTTGTCAAAGATCGCTTTCGCGTCTTTTGTCTTACCTGATTCAACGGCAATGCTATCAACGATAAACAGTTTGCCTTCTTTAGCCAGTGCGTCAAGTGCACAGTTCAACGCAAGCTTCTTCTGCTTTTTGTTGACTTTCTGATCGTAGTTACGATTTGCTGACGGACCGAACGCGCGGCCACCACCAACCCATACAGGAGATGTACGTGAACCGGCACGTGCACCACCACGACCCTTTTGAGCCCATGGTTTCTTACCACCACCGCTTACTTCAGAACGGGTCTTAGTGGAAGCCGTATTAGAACGGATAGCCGCCTGATACGATTTAACATAGAGATAAAGGTTATGTGGGTTGATACCCGAAAAGCTCTCCGGCAGTGCCTGCTCAGATGCTTTTTCAAAATTTTCATTAAGTACGATTGCGCTCATTATTTAACAACCTTTACACGACCTAGTCCACCGTTTGCGCCCGGGATTGAACCCGCAACAACCAGTACACCGTTTTCTGCATCATAAGAGATGATTTCATTTTTAACTGTAACTTTTACGTTACCGTATTGACCAGCCATTTTACGACCCTTCATAACGCGACCAGGCCACTCACAGTTACCGATAGAACCACCAGTACGGTGGAAACGTGAACCGTGACCGCCAGGACCACCAGAGAAGTTCCAGCGCTTCATAACACCACTAAAACCGCGGCCTTTTGTAGTGAATGAGCTTTTAACGACTTTTGCTTCTGCCAATGCTGACATATCAAGATCACCTGCTTCTTCGTTAGCAACACTCATCGTTGCGAAGCGGTTGAACTCTGCAGAGAGGCTATACTTCTTCTGCTTGCCTTCAATTGACTTGTTGTTTTTCTTGCCGTCGCTGTAAGCAACGATCGCAACGCCTTCGGCAACTTCGCATACCTTGACCTCTTTGAGTTTCAAAAGAGTGACAGGAGTACTCGGAACAGTGATAGTACGGCTCATGCCGATTTTTTCAACAATAAATTCCATCATTTACTCCTTACTTGTCCATAGAGCGAACTTCTACGTCCACTTCCGGTGCAAGATCAAGCTTCATCAGTGAATCAACAGTGTCCGGCGTAGCCGATACGATGTCGATCAGACGAGCATGCATACGAATTTCGAACTGCTCACGAGCGTCTTTGTTGACGTGAACAGACTTTAGAACCGTATATTTACGGATCTTGGTTGGCAAAGGGATCGGGCCGCGGATTTCCGCGCCAGTACGCTTTACAGCTTCAACGATTGAGGCAACAGAACGATCGAGTACACGATGATCGTATGCTCTCAGTTTCAAACGAATCTTTTCCATATTTTTCCTTTAAAGAACTCGTCAGGCATGCGCCTAACTATGTAAGGGAGCGGAATTATACCCAGATGGCTCTCCAAGTTCAAGGGTTTTAGGGGGTTTACGCTTCAATTCTTTAAATTTTATTTCCTTATCAAAAGGAAATGCTATAATGCGAGTAGGCAAAAAATAGCGTCAAAATGAGAAAATATGAATGTACTTTTAGATGAGTTTTACAGACAGGACCTGCATGCGCCCAACTTCGTCGAACGCAAAACCCAGCTCGACGAGCTCAGTTATATCATAGAGGGCACTGCCAAGAGCGGCAAAACCCACCTCATCAAACATACGCTGCTTCAGCGCAAGAAGTCTACCTATCTCTATATTGACCTGAGCGATATACGGATTGACACAGATGAGATCAACGCGGAACTGGGAAAGTTCTGCCGCGAGCACGAGATTGAGACACTCGCACTGGACAACTACCGTACGGATATCACCCTGCCCAACGTTCCGCAGCTGCTGCTGAGCAGCCATGAGCCCCTGGAGATAGGAAACTTCGAGAAGATCCATCTCTATCCGCTGGACTTTGAAGAGTTCCTCGCCTATGAGCATAAGTTCGACTCCACCGCCCTTAACCACTTCTTCCAGCTCGGCGGCTATCCTGCCATGCATTCCGTCGCCTCCGAAGAGCGCCATCTTTACCTGCAGAAGACCCTGCAGCATGCGCTGAGCCCCATGGAGTTCGACATCATGCTGCTCGTGGCAAAGTTCTCGGCACAGAAGCTCTCCGCCTTTGCCATCTATGAGCGGCTTAAAAGCACACGGAAGATCTCCAAGGATATGCTCTATAAAAGTATAGAAGCCCTGAAAGCAAAAGGCTACCTCCATCAGCTGGAGAAGTTTGAACATGCCCGCGCCACCAAAAAGCTCTATCTCTGCGACATCGCGATAAAAAGTGCCCTGACGACACAGAAACACTTCGGCCGCCTCTTTGAAAACGTGGTCTACCTGGAGATGCTGAAGCATGCCGAAGAGATCTACTATGAAGAGAACATCGACTTCTACCTGCCCCAAAAGGACGCGGTCATCCTCTGCATGCCCTTCTCGAACCAGGACATGCTCTTTAAAAAGATCGAGAGCATCGAGGGCTTTTTGATCACCCACAACGTACGGCGGGTAACGGTGGTGACAATGAGTTCGGAGTCGACCCTGCACCACCCCTTCGTAACGGTAGAGATGGTGCCGTTCGCGTTGTGGGCGCTGGGAGAATAACAGCCCGGGAATTATGTTTCGAAACTACTCTCCGCCTCGAACACACCGGACGTAAAGGCTATTGCCCTTGCCGTAGGCGTTATCTCTGCCATTTTCGAAGCGAAGGTCCCTGGCATAGCTCGCATAGCCGGGAATAGATGTAGACGACCAATAGTCGCTCGAGACAACATTTTGGAATACCGGGTCGATGGCCGGATCTGTCCGGCTGTAGTCTGCAATGGAGTGCAGTTCGTTCTGGTTGGACAGTCGCCAATCGGTATGCCCACCCAGTTCGAGCGCTTCGCAATAGTCCAGTGCTCCCTGCCACGTTGCAGTTATATTGACATCGTCCTGCCAGAGCAGTCCCGTACTGTTATCGGTCACGATACCGTTGACATCGTCACGACTGAAATCCGCGAGCAGCACTCCCGTGCCAATCATCAAACATAAAAGGGTCTTTTTCATACGTTTACCTTATGATTCATTTTTCTGCGTTCATGCCGAAAAGCCGCTCGCTTTTCGGGACTACTCTCCACTTCGAACACACCGGATGTAAAGACTAGTGCCCTTACCGGCGAAGCTTGTAGTGCCGCTGCCGAAGTGCACATTAAAAACAGCGTCAGGAATGGCGACAGAGGTAGTAAACGAGCTGTAATTGCTCGAGACAACGTTTTGGAATACCGGGTCGAGGGCTGGAGAACGGCTCCAATCGGTAAGGCTCTGCACTTCTTTGATACTTGGCAGCCGCCAGTTATCATAACCGCCCAGTATCAGGTCGGCGCAGTAGGCAGCCGCCGTGTCGCCGGAAGTGTCGTAGCATTCGGGGGCGGAGGTGTTGGCATCGCAGATGGCGAAGTTCTCCGCTGTCAGCCACGGCTTGGTAACACTCGATACCGCTGCATCATCCTGCCATATCAAGCCCGTCGCATTGTCGGTGACGATATCATTAATGTCGTCGCGGGTGTAGTTTCGTTCGAGCCCGCTCTGGTAGTAGCCGTCGTCTTTGGAACTATTGTCGTCTACAACTGTGCCTGCGGCGTCATAACTGAGCGTTTGGCCTGTCTTGAGCGGAAGCACAGTCGCATCGCCGGCGCTTCCAACGCCGGAACCGACGCCACAGCCACTCATCAGCAAGAGTGCCGCTGCCGCGAACATTAAACTTTTCAGGTCATGCATAAACAATCCTTGTTATTTTATACTGAAGCATTGTACCCCCTCATCATAAAAGTAAAATGAAACCCGATGCTGTTCGGGGCAAGCTAATCTAAGCAAAAGCGTTTTATACTACGGCAAACAAAAAGGAGCATCATGGCACTATGTGGCATTGACGAAGCCGGTCGCGGTCCCATCGCAGGGCCATTGGTCATGGCGGGGGTGATTTTGGAAAATCCTGTCGAGGGGCTGAACGACTCTAAAAAACTGACTGAGAAGCGGCGCGAAGCACTCTTCGATACCATCATCGCCAACTCCCGCCACCATATTGCGTGGTTCAATGCGCTGGAGATCGACGAGTACGGCATCTCGGCGTGCCTGAAGATGGGGCTGGAAGAGATCATGGGCTTTTTACAGAGTGATGACTACCTCTTCGACGGCAACTCCACCTTCGGGGCGACGGGACTGCGTACCATGGTCAAAGCCGACGCGGAAGTGCCCGAAGTGAGTGCGGCCTCCATCCTTGCCAAGGTGGCCCGCGACCGAGAGATGGTGAAGCTTTCGCGGCAGTTCCCCCAATATGGTTTCGAGGGACACAAAGGGTACGGCACAAAGGAGCACATAGAAGCGATCAAAGAGCATGGCTATTGCGAGATCCACCGCAGGACATTTCGGCTTAAGGCACTGGAGCCGACGCTCTTTTAAAACCTTTTCTCAGAGACCGATGCTATAATCGCACCCATGAAAGCACTACAACATATTGAAACCGCACTTAAAGAGATCGATGAAGAGGTCAATGCCCTTTTGATGGACACGAAGATGTCGCTAACCGACAAAGATGAGAAGATGCTGCCGCTGGTACAGCAAAAACGCGTACTCACGCAGACACTTGAAGACCTGACTTACCTGCGCGACAATCCGCCGACGCAGCAAGGCGGCTGCGGGATGGCCCGCCACCGTCAGGAGTAACGTATAGAACGTAAGCGCAGAGGCGATACTGCCCGCGCTTATTTACCGCCGCACTTGCCTTCGCCGCTGCATTTACCGCCGGTACCCGGTTTGATAGCCGGTGTTTTGCCGCATCCGCACTGACCTTTTGGACATTCGCATGCCTTACAGGTACAATTGCCCGGAGGACAGCTGCACTTGGCCGCTTTTGACTGGCATCCGCAGTCCGTCTTGCACTGGCATGTCGCTGCTTTTGCATCACAACCACACGCCGGTTTTACCTTTGCCGAACCGCATTTGCCTGCAGCGCCGCACTTACCGGCTCCGCACTTCATATCTGCCGCGGAAACATTCACTGCACCAAGACCCGTGAACAGCAGGGCGCCCATCAATAACATCATGAACTTGATTTTGCTCATCGTTTATCCTTCAAAATATTTTGACCCTCATTGTAACACCCTATAGTAAATAAGAACTCTCTATTTTTTTCTGTCTCATCAAAGAAAGGAAAATAATATATTCTTATCCAACTACTGGTTGAATGCACGCACCTTCAGAAGGCGGTTCTCTTTGCCCGGGCGCAAGTGCGCAAGGTAGCGCGTGATGCCGCCGGCATTGCTGCTGTAAATCCGGAAAGCGTTGAGCTTCATCAAAACGTCGACATCTGCATGAATATCGTGTTCAAACGGGTAGGTAAGCGGCTGCAGCGATTCGATACGGTAAAGCATGCCCTCTTTCAGGATATAGCCTACATATGGCATGATACGGTGATGTACGGAGTTTGACGTCTGCATCAAAAGCACATCGTGTTCGCGGTCATCGTTGAGTATCCTGAGCGATTTCGGCCGGCTTAGGGCGATGTCGAGGTAAAGCGTCTTAAGCACTTTTTGCTCATGCGCCAGCGCATCGACTTTTTCACCGTAAAAGTTGTTGGCACTGCGCAGGGTATCGAGTGTCTGGTACAAAAAGAGGACCATTACCGTAAAGATGACAATGGAGATCAGCATCTCTATAAGCGTAAAGCCGCTGCGGGACGCTTTGTGACTCGGCATCATTGCTGTTTCAACCGTATAAACGAAGTCGTACGCCCATTCAGGCGCAATGACGTTCTTCCAAGCTCAATGGGTGTCTCGGCAGCTTTATCAACCACTTCGGCATCTTCATCCATCATTGCAGCTTCCGCTTCCATCGCATCGGAGAAGTCACTACCGTCAAGGAGCATAAGCTCGGTATACTCGACATCGGCTTTCATCTCTTTGAGTGTGCGGCGCAGAGCATCGTCGACGTTGAAGTCGAGCACCAGCGTATCGAGCGTGACCTTCTTGTCCTCAAATCCGACATCGGTATTGCCCAGCAGCAGAGTCGTCTGGTAAGCACCGGCAGCTTTTTCTCCCATCGTCGAAAAAAAACGGCTGTTATTGGAGAAAAGCTGCAGCATCGAGCCGATGACGACGACGATGATCATCACCGCAACGAGGACTTCGATCAGGGTAAAACCGTCCGAAGCGCCTTTCACGCCCGATGCGCCTGCTTGCATCTACTTCTCCAGACCGATCCGGATCGCTTCATCCAGCGATGTCTCGCCCGCAAGCAGCATCGCCTTCAGCTGTATGGGCAATGTCTGGAAACCATTAGCTTCGAGGGCAGTCGATATACTGTGTTCATCCGTGGTCTCTTTGAGGATATCTTTGACCTGGTCATCCATGATCAGAAGCTCCCCGACGGACTGTCTTCCGGCATAGCCGGTGTAGTTACACTTCCGGCATCCTGTCGCCTTGAAGATAACCGCATCGCGCGGCAGGCTGTAGTCTTCGGCGAACTCTTCGGCGATCGTGTCTTCCTCTTTGCACGCGGGACAGAGCTTGCGCACGAGGCGCTGTGCAAGGATACCCAGCAGCGATGATGAGATCAAAAACGGTGCGATACCCATGTCTGTCAGACGGGAGATGGTCGCTGCGGCGGAGTTGGTATGCAGGGTAGAGAAGACAAGGTGCCCGGTCAATGCGGCACGTACGGCGATGTGCGCCGTCTCTTCATCACGTATCTCCCCGATCATGATGATGTCTGGATCCTGACGCAGGATAGAGCGCAGTGCCGATGCGAAACTCAAACCGACTTTTTCGTTCACCTGTATCTGTGAAATACTCTCGGACTTGTACTCGACAGGGTCTTCGACGGTAATAAGGTTCTTGTCGGGGCTCTCGACCTCGCGCAGAAACGAGTGCAGGGAGGTCGACTTACCCGAACCCGTCGGACCGGTGACAAGGATGATACCGTGCGAGGCGCGCAGCAGCCGCTTCACGTCACCGATGAGCTCCGGCGCGAAACCGAGTTCATTGATATGCGGTATCTGGTCGCTCTGCATCAACAGACGCATGACCACCCGCTCGCCGTAAAACGTCGGCAGGACGGAGACACGCACATCCAGCACCTGACCGGCGATCTTTACCTGTGTGCGGCCATCCTGTGGAATACGCTTTTCGGAGATGTCAAGATTGGAGATGACCTTGATACGGCTGATGATCAGGTTGATGACCTTCTTGTCCAGGTCGGCGTTCTTGCTCAGCATGCCGTCAAGCCGGAAACGGACCTCTCCGCGTTTTTCATGTACTTCGATATGGATATCCGAAGCGCGCTTTTTCACCGCCTGATAGAAAAGCGCATTGACGAACTTGATGATGGGCGCGGACTCTTCGGAAGTGAGGATGTCCGAAGAGGTACGCAGGAACTCCGTCAGCGAAAGGTCTTCCTCCTCAAGCTCCTCTGTTTCCCCCTCCTCCTGCATCGTGGCGATCGCCTTGTCCGTACGCAGCTCCAGAAAGCGGTTGTAGATGCGCTCGTACGACTCTTCATCCAGTACGACAAGCGGGAACTCTCCGCTGAGTTTATTGTAAAAATTGCTCGCTTCGACCAGATAGTTCTCGCACATGATCGCCGTCGGCGTCTCGTCTATAAGAGTGAACAGCAGGTAGTTGCGGACGCTCAGGTCAACATCAACCCCCTCGGGTTCAAAGGGTTCCAGTGCCGGGTCATGCAGCAGCTCGATATCAAGCATTACTCATCGTCCCCGCTTGTGTTCTCCTGCTTCGCCTGCGCTTTCGCTTCGACCAGCGGGAACACCTTGCTGTTGTACTCCTGCTGCAGCCGGCTCAATTCACCCAGCTTTTTCTGCAGCAGCGAAAGTTTCGAGCTCTCGTCGACGACATACGGGGTGAGCACGACCATCAGCTGGTCCTGCTGCTCTGTCACACTGGTTGATGTGAAGAGTTTGCCCAGGAGCGGGATATCGCCCAGCAACGGCAGTTTGTTCTCTGTTTCACTGTCGTAGTTCTTCATCAAACCGCCGATGACGATACTTTCGCCGTGACGCAGGATAGCCTCGGTGATGACCGTCTGCTTGGTCGTGATAGGCTGCTTGGTAATACTGTCGGTACCGGCGACATTTTCAAGGATACCTTCAACATCAAGCGTCACCTTCTCGTTGCTTGAAACGCGCGGTTTGATCTTCAGTGTCAGACCGACGTCTTCGCGCTTGTAGGTCGTGCTGCTTCCCACCGTTCCGCCTGAAGTCGTACCGGTCTGGAACGAGAGCGTCTTACCGACATAGATGGAAGACTCTTTGTTGTTCACGCACAAGATAGATGGGTTTGAGACTGTCTTTGAGACATTCTTGGTCTGCAGGAAATCGAGCGCTGCGCCAAGGGAAAGCGCCTGGTCGACGTTGCCGAGATCAAACTCGACCAGACTGCTCGCTGCCTGGCTCAGGACGTAGCTTGCGCCGCCGAAGTTACCCGCAAACGTGTAGAGGCCCGATGCATTGACCACGCCGCCCTCTACGCCGTATTTCACGCCGATATCCATGGCATCGGTGTTACTGAGCTCGACAATGCGCGCCTGCACATAGACCTGGTATTTCTCCTTGTCCAGCTCTTCGACAATGCGTTTAAGCCCTTTTATCGCGTTGGGGTTGCCCACCATGATAAGGGAGTTGATCTCTTCGTTTGCCGAGATGTTCGGCTTGAGCGTAGGGTCTGCATAGGTCTGCTTGGAGACGATATCGTTCAATGATTTCAGGACATTGGCGGCATCGGAATTTTTGAGGTTGAAGATCTGTACCACTTCATTGAGGTTGCGCTCCTGGTCGAGTTCGCTGATGAGCTGAGCGATCCGTTCGACATTCGCTTTCTTTCCGACAAGGATAAGCGCGTTAATATCGCTGTTGACAAGCACCTTGACATTTTCTCCGCTCACCTTTTCGTTGACGAGGCTTTTGACGATATCGCTGACCTGCGTATTGAGACTCTTGATCTCTGCGTATTTCACCGGTACGATCTTGATGACGTTGCTGTTTGTCGTATCAATATCCCTGATGACCTTCTTGACCGTTTCAATGTTGTCCGGATAGTCCGTAAGCAGCATCGTATTGGACTCTTTCATGGTCATAAGCTTGGCCGCTTTGGAGATCAGGTAGCGTACTTTCGCAGCGACGACATCGACATTCTCACCCTTGACGACGATCGCCTGTGTGACCATAAGCGAGCCCTTTGCCCGGCTTTCGGGTTTGATGACCTTTACGTTGCGCTTGGCTGCTTCCGTGGAACGCACCACCTCAAGGACCGAACCGTTCTGGATCATCGTGAAGCCCTTTGACTCCAGTACCGAGACAAGCAGGCCCATCACCTCATCATCATAGACGGGGGCCGTCGTGATAAGGTTGATCGTTCCCACGATCTTGTCGGTTACAAGGATGTTCTTGTTGGTGATCTTTCCGATCAGTTCGATAAAATCGTTGATCTCAAGATTTGCGAAGTTGATATCCACTTTCTCTCGGGCCAATGCCGGCGAAGCCAGCAGGAGCAGTGCAGCTAAAATAATATTAATGAACTTCATAAATCAATTCCTTCTCTTGGTTATTTCTCAATACGACAAGTTCAAGCGCGTCGAGCGTCGCGATGTTTTTATAAATATTCATCGCATCCGCGTAAGACTTAAGCGGCTTGTTGTTCGCTTTTATGATGACATCGCCTTTGCGCAGACCGAGTTTGCTAAAGGGCGATCGCGGTCGGATACGGGTCACTTTAAAGCCGTTGAGCTCCCCGCCCTTTCGCACTTCCTGAATACCGATGTCTTTCCAGATCTTGTCAATGTTCTTGCTGTAAAAATCGATCTCCTCGCGTTTCACTTCATGTGATCCGCCCGGTGAAGGCTTCGCCGCAGCAGCAGGTACCGCCGGCTGCAATCCCGACGTACTGCGTTCAAGCCCCAGCGTATAGCGCTGGCCATTGCGCATAAAGATCGCGCTGTCGGCGTTGATGCTCTGCAGCGTATAGCCGTTATAGACCTCGCCGATCCCTATCAGTTCGCTTTTACCCGCGCCTTTGCCCGATATGATGACGTAGCCGCCGCTCTTCGTGCGGTAGAGCCCCCGAAGGACCATATCCGAGATCTGGATCCCTCTGCCTTCGGATGCGGCGGCCGACGGCTTGACATACTCCTGTTTCGGCGGTTTTCCGAACGTGTAGCGGTGGTATGCAGGGACGACCGATGTCTCTTTTGGCTGCTCGACCCCTTCGCCCGGGAGCACCCAGAGCATCCCCAGTGCCGCCATTTTCGCGACGATGACGATGATGACGATGCGTGTCAGCAGGGCAATCACCCATTTTTTAGAAACGAGATTCATAGACATACCCTCCCGCTTCATCTTTTTTCAGGGTGCGCAGCGTATGGGCGAAACGCGATGTCATGATCTTAGACGGCTCGATCAGCGCACGCATCTGACGCTCCATGATACTCACCGTCGCCGTCGCCGTACCGAAGTCGCCTACGGCGTCCAGGTGGACATGCAGCGGGTCGATGATGCTGTAACGGACGTTTATCTGCTCTATCTCCTGCGGCAGGAACTGCGCAACGGCGGAAGAGAGCATCACCCCGTCTACACTGAGTGCGTTGTAAAGCCCGAAGAGCTTGATCTTAACATGTTTGGCTTCGGCACTCTCGATCTGCTTGACATAGAGCGTCGCGTCAGAGATATCGAGCCAGAAACCGCTGTCTCTCACCTCTTCACCGCTGATCACGACCTCATAAGGCTTGAGCAGCTGTTCCGCCTGATAGTAGAGATTGACTTTTGGGGTGAAGAGCATCAGTGCGGCCAGCATCAGAAGTGCATAGAGGAAAAAATTGCGTAACTTTTTCACAGGCGGACCTCCACACTGAAACTGAACAGCTCGTTCTCTTCGCGCACGATCTTCACCGCACCCAGCACGAATGTCCCGTTCAGCAGCTTATTGACCATGTAGTTCACCGCCGCGATGTCCATGTTCTTAGAACTCAGTATCACTTTGTCGCCCTCTTTTTTCTGCTCAATCTGGCTCGCTTTGAGCTGAGGCGCGCGCAGCAGCTTCTGCAGGTTTTTATTGCTCTGTGATGCATCCGACCACGACTTTTTCAAGGCAACGATGCGTTCCGCCATCTCCTTTGTCTGCTTCAGGTTCTCTTTTGCCTCGTATTGTTCGTTTTTAGCCTTGTTAAGCTGCACCACGGCCAGCACAAGCAGAACAAGCAGCAGCATGGCGACATAGAGGGGGTTTATCTGTTTCACAGGCTCACCTCCAGCTGCAAGATCCCTTTTTTGTAGCTCTCTTTAACGGCAAGGCCCGCTTTTTTCAGTTCCGCTTTCAACGCGTCCGCACGCTTCTGCGATGCTACTGCATACGAGACATGCACACTGTTTCCTTTATGTTCAAACGCATGGACCTTCTCATCTTTTTGCAGCGTCACGCCCAGCAGTTTTGAACTTACGGCGCGCAGTGCCATCTGCCGTTCATAACGCTTTTCAAGCTTTTTGAGTACCGCTTCGTTCTGCAGGCGCGTACTCTTGAGCCCATACTTTGCATAGACTTCCGACTGCTCGTCAGATATCTGCGATGTCTTCGAAGCGACGATCAGCCATTCGGAGGTATACAGAAGTGCCAGGACTACCATGAACGAGGCGAAAAGCATCAGGCTTCGTCGATCGGCGATATGGGCATAACGCGCAAGTTCAATACTCTGTTTTGAGAGTTTGTGCCCTGTCATATCCAGCGCAGCGGAGGAAGTGCTTACGATAGAAGGAACCTTGATGACCACGCCCTTCTCCACCATCATCACGGCCGAATCGTCCAGCTTCACCGTCCCGTCAAGCCTGTCGAACTCGCTCTGGGCGAAATAGACCCGGTTGATCTGCGATGCCTTGACCCCTTTCTCTGCCAGCATATCGAGGATCATCTTGTCGCTGTACGCAAACGCCAGATACTCATCGCCCTCACTGTACGCGCTGTAGCTGTAGGTACCCTCGGGCAGTGTCTCCTCAAAAACAGACGGAAGCAGCTGCTTTACCTCGCGCAGGTATTTGACCGGCAGGCTGAGGCGTTTAACCCAGTAAAAAGCGGGGGAAAGAATGATGTCAAGCATCTCTTCCGTCGGTTCAACCGTGCTCTGGGTATCGATAAAGACCAATGTGGCCGGTCGGTTAAATAGCATAGGAAAACTCTTTCGCTGTTGTTGAATTCAGATCATAATCAAATGCCATGCGGCTGGAGCGGTTGTGCTCAAGCATCTCTACACTTACGCGTATCTTCGGCTCATAGGTGTTCACATGGAACACGCCGAGCGCTGCGACTTCCTCTTCGCCCAGAGAGAGATCTTCGAGCGTGGTGTAGACCCGCTCGCCGCTCGCAAGGTCCAGTGCCTGCTCTTCGGAGATATCCGGCAGTATCATCTGCCATAGCTCGGCCGAGACATAGTTGGCATCCAGCCCTGTCGAGAGGTTGTCGTCAAAGCGTACCAGCTCATCCCATGCGACATGATAGACACTGCCGTCATGGCGCATACGCGCATAAAAGTCGAGTATCTTCGAAAGATGTTCCCGGCTTGCGATACGGTCGCGGTAGAGCTGGGGCTCATAATCGAATATATCGCTATTATAGTATATTTTAATTCCGCCCATGCAATCGACCAGTATCTGGCTGAGATAAGAGGGGTCCTGGACCTCCCGTTTTTGCAGGTACTCATTGAAGCGCTGAATGAGCACGGAGTCATAGAACGTCCCGCCTTTGGGTATCGATGCTATGAGGCTGTTGATGTTAAGCTTTCCCATCTCGCTGTTCATCCTGATCAGCACCTCGAGCCCCTCCGCCTCAAAAGGGATGACCGATGCACTCTGAAGCATGACGTTCAGGCTTTCGGCATCTTTCACCATCTTCAGTTCGGGCGAAGACTTCAGCAAAAGCAGCAGATCTTCGAGCAATGCGCTGCTCTGAACGATCCGGTCTCCTTTGTAGACCTCTTCATTCCCTTTTTGCAGCTGCGAAAGGCTGATGCCCAGCGCTGTTGTGAGCGCGATGATGAAAAAAAGCGTCACCAGCAGTGCCACCCCGCTACGCTGCCCCGTCTTAGCGCGCATCATGTGATACTCATTGAGAAGATCGGCAGCAGCATCGCAGCGACGATAAAGCCTATCACGCCGCCGACAAAGATCATCAGCATCGGCTCCAGAAGGCTCAGCAGCATCCCGATCCGGTCCCGGTTGTCTTCAAAATAGAGCTCGGAGATGTTGACCAGCACCGGTTCGATCTGCGATGTCTCTTCACCCAGTGCAATCGCCTGAATAAAAGCGTCATCGATCTTGATCGGCGACTCCTGCAGTGCAGATGAGAGCCGTTTTCCTTCAACGACCTTTTCCGCCGCGCTGCCGAAGAGACGTTTGAGGACACTGTTGTTAAGGATGTTTGCCGAGAGCTTGATCGTCTGGACAAACGGGACACCCGAACGCACCAGCAGCGAACCGATATAGGCGAAACGCGCCAGCTCGCTCCGCAGGGCGATGGTTCCGAAAATGGGTACTTTTAGAATCATTTTATGCACCCCGTAGCGAAACGCGCTGTTGAGCTTCAGCATGACTGAAAAGAAAGCCACGGCCGCTACGGCAATGACGAGGATTATGGTGTAGTTATCGTTGAAAAAGTTTCCCGCACCGATGACAAAGCGGGTCGCAGCAGGAAGTTCCTGGCCCATGTTCGCGAAGATACCGGTGATCTGCGGAACGACGAACGTAAGCATCGCACCGACAACGACCAGGGAGAAGACAAGCATCACCATCGGATAGACCATCGCGCTCTGCACCTCTTTGACGACGCGTTCCTGCTCTTTTAGAAAACGCGAAAGTTCCAGGAGCACGTCATCGAGGATACCGCTGGATTCGCTCACCTTGATCGACTGCTTGAAGAACTCCGGCAGGATTACGACACTTTGCGAATCCAGTGCGGTAAAGAAATTCTTTCCCTCGTCGAGGTGGGTGCTGACGGTCTTGAGGAACAGGCTCAGCTTCTTATTGTGCGCATAATGCGTCTGCACGATCTTGAGCGCGCTGACGATGGTGATACCCGAGCGGATATACATCGCCAGTTCACGGCTTAACTGCGCGAGCTCTTTGGGAGAGATGCGGTATTTTCGGCGGAAGTCCACGCCGTCGAACAGGCCCGGGCCCTCCTCCTCGACATACTGGTAGATGATGCGCTGCGCCTTGAGCTTGCTCTTCGCCTCTTCAAGGGATGACGCTTCAACTTTATCGCGGACTTTTTTCCCCTCCGGGGTAATCCCTTTATAGGCAAAGATCACTTCAGCACCTTCTCAATCAACGCATTTTTCTCTTCGATCGCCTCTTCAAGCGAGGCATAACGGCGAGGCTGCGAAAAATATCCCGTATAGTCGACCACGCTGTCACCATACTCCACCATCATCTCGCTGCTGCTCCCGTCGGGGTAGAGATCGTAGCGAAAACAGACCTCGTTTTCACGCCCCTCTTCATCAAAGACAGGTGTCAGCTCAAGGAGCTCATTGCCCGTAAAACGGTCATAACGATAGAGGCGCACGGAGTCATCGAGAAACGGCTCGACCTGCGCGCTATTCACACCTTCAACGCTCAAAAAACAGCTTCGGCACGCATCGACACAGATGAGTGCAAGACGGTTCTGCTCATGCAGTGAGTGCAGGTATGCCGGCAGTGTCATCAGGTCCAGATCAAACGCTTTTTCGCCATAGCGTTTCATATTGGAGAGGAAGAGTCCGTAGATCAAACCGACGACAATCACGACCAGCATCAGTTCCACCAGTGTAAAGGCGCTGCGGCGCAATTATCTGTTACACTCGCTGTAACGGACATCTGCCGCATCACCGCTGCCGCCCTCTTTACGGTCTGCACCCAGCGAGACGAGATCGAACCCCTCCTCTTCGCTGATGTAGATGAACGGGCTGCTCCATGAATCTTTAGGGACTTTCCCCTCTTCGAAATAGCCTGACTTTGCGTAGTTCGGGTAGCGCTCGGCATCCGGGTTTTCTGCCAAAGCATCAAGCCCCTCTTCCGTACTCGGGTAGACCCCGTTATCGAGCTTGAACATCTTTACCGTCTCGGCGATGTTCTTCATCTGGATACAGACAAGCTTGCGCTTCGCTTCTTCGCCTTTGCCCATGATGTTGGGCATGACCATCGATGCGAGAAGGCCCAGAATAATTATAACGATCATCAGTTCGATCAGAGAGAAACCGCGTGAAGCGCTTCGGGAAAACCTGTTTTCAAAAATGTGTTGTTTCTTTTTCATATTAAATAAAACCTTTTTTAATGGATTATTGTATCCAAACTAACGATCAAAGAAAATAAAAGAGTGCTTAAAAGTAATAATCAGTGGACCGTATAGCCGATACCGCGGACTGTTTTAATATAGTCTTTGTGTTTATCCGGGTCGATCTTCTCTTTGAGGCGGTTGATGGCGACATTGACTGTACGCCCCTGGTACATCTCGTTTTTCCCCCAGACATGCCTCAGCAGGTAGTCGCGTTTGAGTACCGTACCCCGGTTCTCTATCATCACCTGAAGCAGTTCAAACTCCAGTTTTGTCAGCTCGATCGGCAGACCGTCAATAGAGACTTCGCGTGCATTCAGATCAAGCTCGAGGTCTCTAAACGCGAGGCTGTTCCTCTGGATCTCCGTTTTCGTCCGGCGCAAGATGGCATTGATGCGCAGCAGCAGCTCCTGCATCTCGAAAGGCTTAGTCAGATAGTCGTCCGCACCCCGCAAGAAGCCCTCTTCTATATGGTACTTGGTATCTTTCGCCGAGAGGTAGATGACGGGAACATCCATCCCCTGCTCGCGCAGCAGTGCGATAAACTCGCTTCCTTCGATATCGGGGAGATTACGGTCCATCAGTATGAGGTCGATCATCTCTTCATTAAGGGCACGGCGGACATTTTTCGTATTCAAAAATCCGAGCGTCTCATAGCCCTCTTTCATCAAGCGATGTTCGAGGAGTTCTAAAAGGTCGTTATCGTCTTCTACAATTAAGATTTGCGCTTTCATTCGTTCTGCCATATTGTTTGATGGTTGGATTGTAGAACAGCGATATAACGAATTGGTTACAAGCCGTGAATGTATTGTAATCACTCTGTAACTTTCGAAATAAAACTGCTTCGCTCTACCATATATATAGCCTCCGATGCATGGGATACACGCTTTTGAAATGTTGCCAAATTGTAACCGTTGGGTGTCTATGGAGTAACTTAGCTTGTTTACAATTCCCCCAACTTTTACAGGAGCAATTCTAATGGCACACACAAAACTTGTTTCATCAATCGCAATAAGCGCTGCAGCGGCAGCTATGTTGACAATCACCGGCTGTGGCGGCGGTGGCGGTGGCGGCGCAGCAGCACCGACAGTTACAGCTGACGTTGTACAGCAGCCGGCAAACATCATTTCTACAGCTACGGCTGCAGCTGCAGTCGCGGTAGGTGCAGGTGCAGACACAACCGCCCTTGCATGGGTAGCTGCAAATGAAGCCGATCTTGATGTACTGGGCGACAGCCCGATCGTCGAACTTGCTGGAGACATCGCTGCTGACACGACACTTGATTCAGCTAACCACTACGCTATCAACGGTACGGTAACGGTAAAAGACGGCGTTACACTGACTATCCCTGCGGGTACTCTCCTTTACGGTAAAACGGGTCAGTCTTACCTGGCTGTTGAACAGGGCGGTATGCTTGACGTTCAGGGTACTGCGGTAGCTCCTGTCATCTTCACTTCCGAGCAGGACCTTAACAAAACCGTCGCTTCTGCAGGTGCTGCAGAGTGGGGCGGCGTGAGCATCTTCGGTTATGCCAACACCAATGCCGGTCTTGTCAATTACGAAGCAGGTAACTTCCAGTTCGGTTGTGACGATGCGACAGTTGCATGTAATGACGCGGACAACAGCGGTAGCCTTCAGTATATGGTTATCAAAAACTCCGGTTATGAAGTTGAAGTAGACGCTGAACTTAACGGTCTGAGCCTTGGCGGTGTCGGTAGCGCTACGACAATCGACAACGTTGCAGTCATCGGTTCAAAAGATGACGGTATCGAGATCTGGGGTGGTACAGTCGGCCTGACTAATGTCAAGATCATGAACGCACAAGATGACAGTTTCGACCTTGACCTTGGCTGGACAGGTTCCGTTGACAATATCTGGATCGTTCAGGGTGCCGTTAAAGCTGACCACGGTATCGAAGCGGACAACAACGGTAACAACATGTCTGCCACTCCAATCACTGACCCGGCTATCAGCAACATCACTATCGAAGGCAGTGCTGTAGGCGACGACGCTATCAAGCTCCGCGAAGGTATGGGTGGTGATTTCAACGACGCACTGATCATCTCTGCGAACCCTGCACAGAGTGCTCTTCAGATCAACGACCAGGCGACATTCGACAATGCAGCGTTCTCATTCACCAACACGACATTGGTGTCGACAAACAACTTCTTCTTCGCAGGTGACGACATCAATGCGACGAAAGCACACATCGATGCTGACGCAACAAACGTAACGGCTGATATCAAAGACATTGCGACAATGGGTGCAGACACGACAGCCTTCGACTGGATCGCAACAAGCGGTGCAGACGCTAACCACGACGCAGCGATCGTCGGTCTTACAGAAGTAGAGCTAAGCGGTACACTGGCGAACATGACGCTTAACCCGCTTACGAGCTACTACGCACTTAACGGTACGGTTATTGTTCCTGACGGTGTTACACTGACTATCCCTGCCGGTACTATCCTTTACGGCAAAACGGGTCAGTCTTACCTGGCTGTTGAACAGGGCGGTACTCTGAACGTTGCGGGTACGGCAGCAGAACCTGTTATCATGACATCTGCAGCGGACCTTAACGGTTCTGCAACAGTTGACACTGTCGCTCAGTGGGGCGGCGTAAGTATCTTCGGTAAAGCTGCGACGAACGCTGGTATCGTTAACTACGAAGCGGGCAACTTCACATTCGGTTGTGATGACAGCACGGTAACATGTGACGCAGCAGACAACAGCGGTAGCCTTCAGTACATGGTTATCAAGCACTCAGGTTACGAAGTTGAAGTAGACGCTGAACTTAACGGTCTGAGCCTTGGCGGTGTCGGTAGCGCTACTACTGTTGACAACGTTGTTGTTATCGGTTCAAAAGATGACGGTATCGAGATCTGGGGCGGTACGGTTGATCTGACAAACGTCAAGATCATGAACGCGCAAGATGACAGTTTCGACCTTGACCTCGGTTGGACAGGTTCTGTTGACAACATCTGGATCGTTCAGGGTGCTGTTAAAGCTGACCACGGTATCGAATCGGATAACAACGGTAACAATATGTCTGCTACCCCGATCACTGATCCGACTATCAGTAACATGACGATCGACGGCAGCGCGGTAGCTGACGATGCAATCAAAATGCGTGAAGGTATGGGTGGTGATTTCAACAACGTAGTTGTCAACCTGGCGAATGCTACACAGACAGCTATTCAGGTAAATGACCAAGCGACATTCGACAACGCTGCCTTCTCATTCACTGATACGGTACTTGTCTCACCTGCGGCAAGCGTTGTCGCTTCCGAAGGCGACTTCTTCTCGGGTGACGATGTCAACGAACTGGTCACACGTTTCTCAACTGCCGGTAACGGTACAGTCTACGGTGTAAAGTAACCCTGCACCTTTTCTTCCAACTGCCGGCTCCGGCCGGCACTCCTTTCATACCATTTCACCTTCTTCAAATCTGACTTTTTCACCTATCCTCTTTACAACAAGCCAAAGAGCATCCCCTATCACCTATTCAGATGTTTACAACAACCCGTGCGCAGGCTTTTCATAGGTATCATTTTCATTACAAATGTAACCAAGTTGTTACCAACCCGTGTCGTTTAGGTAGCCGCGTTTTCCTATTATTCCCCATCTCAAAACGTGTGGAGAACCCATGGGTACAACTGCGATTAAAATGAGTTTGGCGGCTTCGCTGCTGAGCGCATCAATCCTTATGGCAGATTCCTCTCTTAATATGGCGGAATCGTTGATGAAACTGCGTGCTGACGTTGAACAGCTCGATACACAGATCCAGGATGAGAAAGATGCCTACAAGGCGTCCATGAAGTCACTGGTTATGCAAAAGAACGACCTCGAGGCGACCATCGCCCGCGAAGACCTGAAGATCAAGCAGATCGACCAGGAACTCGCACAGGTCAAAAAACAGATTACAGAAGCGAGCAAGAACAGCGAAGGTATCAAACCGCTGGTACTTAAAGCGATCGCCGGGCTGTACACACGCATCGAAGCGGGTCTCCCTTTTAAAACGGCCGATCGCCTGGCTGATCTTGAACGCATCAAAGAACAGCTTCAGAGCGATCTGATCACACCGCAAAAAGCACTGGCTTTGACATGGAACAGCTACGGCGATGCGGTCCGCATGAGCAAAGAGAACGGCCTGTTCAAACAGACCATTACGCTTGACGGAGACGAACGTCTCGCCGAAGTGGCCCGCCTAGGGTCCGTGATGATGTACTTCAAGACACCGGACGAACGTGTCGGCTATGTCAGCAAAGACGCTTCGGGCTGGTACTACAAAGAAGAGATGAACGTAGAGGGCAAAGAGCAGATCGCAATACTGTTCGATGCCTTCAAAAAACAGATCCGCACAGGCTATTTCACCCTGCCTAATGCAGTGATCACTACGGAGGTGAACTGATGAAAGCCCTGTTAACACTCTGGCTCATCCTTAGTACAGCGCTGCTGGCGGCGACAGACTCGGAACTCGAACGTGCCTATGCCAAAGAGTTTGCCTTTTTGAAAGCGCAAAAAGAGATGCTGCAAAAGCGTCTTGAGAGCGTTACTTCACAGCAGGAAAAGCAGATCGCTTCGGCGAAAAAAGAGCTTATGCAACTGCAGAACCTCGTCCTTAAAAAGAACGCGCAGAGCGAGCAGAGAGCAGAGAGCCTTTTCCATGCTCAGCAAAATGCCCAGAACGTCAGCGACGACACTTCGCTGATCGAAGCGGTCGTTATGCAGTCAAGTACAATGCTTCGACCTTACGGCATCGATGTCGCCATCGACAAGGAGAACTACCCGATGACGCTCGAAAGCCTCTTTGCAGAAGCCGGGAAACTCATCGCGACGCTTGAGAGCATACGCTCTGAAGCGGGTGCTTTCTACCTTGCCGACGGTACGGAAAAAGAGGGCACACTGATCAAGGTCGGTAACATCGCCACTTACGGTGTCGCCGGTGAAAGTGCAGGCGCACTCGTTCCTGCCGGAGAGCAGAAGTTCAAACTCTGGAACGCTCCCGAAGCGGCAGAGAGCGCGCAGGCATTGGCATCGAACAGCCTGCCTGCATCACTGAATGTCTTTGTTTACGAGAACGCTGCTTCAGAGATAGCGGATAAAACAGAGAAGAGCACGGTGGACGTCATCAACTCCGGCGGCCTTATCGGCTGGGTCATCGTCGCACTTGGCGTGATCGGCCTGCTACTGAGCCTGTTGCGCATACTCTTTCTTTCACAGGCGAGTACGACGACCGACACGCTGGCCAAAGAGTCACTGGCAAAACTGCTCGACGAAGGCTCTGAAAAAGCACTGGAGTTCCTGAAAGAAAAATCCGGTTCGACGGCGCGCGTCATCAAAGCGACCATCCGCAACCTCGACCGCGACCGCGAACATATCGAGGACATCGTCGCAGAGAGCATCCTGCACGAAAGCGGCCGTCTTGACCGCTTCGGTTCCGCCGTCATGGTCATCGCTGCCGTTGCACCGCTGCTGGGTCTTCTGGGTACGGTAACGGGTATGATCGCGACATTCGACATCATCACAGAGTTCGGTACGGGTGATCCGAAACTGCTCTCAGGAGGTATCTCCATCGCACTTGTAACGACTGAACTGGGGCTTATTATCGCGATCCCGCTGCTGCTCGTGGGCAACCTGCTCAGCGGCTGGGCTGAAAAAGTAAAAGATAGTATGGAGCACTCGGCGCTGCACATTATCAACGAGTATAACAAGCAGAAATAATGGAACTGTTACTGGAACAATTCTTCGTCTATATGCGCAGCGGCGGGGCTGTCATGTGGCCGCTTTTCATCGCGGTCATCGTTCTGTGGTATGCCCTTGGGTTCCGCTACCACGCACTGCAGCGCGGTTCGAAGAAAAGCGTACGTACACTGATCCGAAAGTTCAGAGAGGGGAAACGCGAAGAGAGCAAAGGCCTGATGGACAGCGCCGTCATCGATGCCATCGCCATTGTCGATGCCAACGGCGCCAACACACTCTCCCGCCGTTTGATCGATGATGCGTTCTACGCGTATCAACGGGAGATCAAGCAGTACAGCAAAGTCGTGAAGACCATCGTCGTCGTCGCGCCGCTTGCCGGGCTTCTCGGTACCGTTATCGGAATGATCGAAACATTCGATTCACTTGCATCCGCAGCGCTCTTCTCCCAGACAGGGGGAATCGCCGGCGGTATTTCGCAAGCACTGTTTACCACACAGTTCGGCCTTGTCGTCGCCGTCCCGGGTCTGGTCATCGGCCGCCTGCTGGACAGAAAAGCCTCGACAATGGAGCTGGAACTGGAACAGATAAAAGATATTTTGTGTTCAGAGGGGGCATAAATGAGATTTAGACCCAAAAAGGAGCAGGTACAAGACGTAGATATGTCGCCATTGATCGACATGGTCTTCATCCTGCTTATTTTCTTTATGGTGAGTTCGACCTTCGTCAAAGATATGAAACTCGAACTTGACCGTCCGGGAGCCTCATCGGCATCCAAAGCGTCAAGCAAAGTGATCCGTGTCTATATCGACAAGACGGCCGACACCTATATCGACGGCCAGCCGGTCAAGACCTGGGCTATCCAGGGCAAGCTTCGCGACATGCTTCGTGCATCGACAGAGAAGTCCGTACTTGTCGTTACCGACGATACTATCCCTGTCGAGAAGCTGATCGACGTCGTTGACCAGTGTCGACTCTCCGGTGCAAAAGATGTCGCTGTAGCTACCGAGAAAGAGGTCGGTTAACGTGGCACTGCAATCCTCGAAGAGACATCATCTCAAAGCTTCGCTGTGGGTGATTTTCGGCCTTCTCTTTGTCTTCTTCGTCGTCTTGAGTATGAACGATGACAGCGGTCTTGAAGCACCGAAGAAAAAAGAGAGCACGGCACAGTTTGACGTTCAAAAGGTCACCAAACCCAAGCCGAAACCCAAACCGAAGCCCAAGCCTAAAGAAGTGAAGGCAAAACCCAAGCGCAGCGCACCCGCTCCGATGATGAACTCCGCACTCAGCGGTGTCGACCTTGGCCTTGAAGAGTTTATGGCCGGCGATATGGATATGGGTGACGCACTGCTCGGCGATGTCAGCAAGAACATGGTCATGACCGAAGACTCCGTCGATGTCGCCCCCAAGCCAACGGCAAGAACGGCGATGGAGTACCCTAAAAGTGCCCGCAAGAACGCTATCAGCGGTTATGTGGTCATGAACCTGCTGATCGATCAGGGCGGGAAGGTCGAAAAGGTAAAAGTACTCGAATCCGAACCTGCCGGCGTGTTCGATGACGTTGCCGTAGCCGGCGTAAGAGCGTGGGAGTTCGCACCGGCGCAGTATCAGGGCCAGTCCGTCAAAGTATGGGCCAAACAGAAAATCCGATTTGATTTGCAATAAGAGACAATGATGAAACTATTTATACTACTTCTTACCCTCCTCGCACTGAGCCTGGGTGCCGCTGATGAAAAGAAAAGCAAAAACGACGAGGTCGATCACATCGCCCTTGCCGCCCTGCTGCTTAAAGACGGCCACTACACCCGTGCCGACGAGACGCTCGCGCAGGTCGATCTGAACGACAAAGAGATCGATCTTATTCGCTACTACACCCTGCGCGGTCTGATCTCAACCAAACAGGGACGTCATGCCGTGGCAAACGAACAGTTCCGCAAGGCGATCACGTCGGGGCAGGAAGAGAAGTCCATCCATCTCTATATCGCACAGAACGCCTTTAAACTCAAAGAGTACACAGAGTGTCTTAGCGCCCTGCTGAGCGCGGGAGAACTGGCACAGCAAAAACCGCAGCTCTTTGCGCTCAAAGCGGAAGCGCACTGGAGATTGGGACAAAAAGACGAAGCACTCGCGACACTTACCCTCGCGCAGGAGCACTTTAAAGAGTACTGGGGCTTTTACAAACAGCGCTTTAACTACTTTGTAACGCTTGAGCTTTACCAGAGCGCCCTTGAAGATGCCGGTATCTACCTTGCCAATGCGCCTGCCGATGCCAAGACGACCCTTTCGTTCATCGTTGCCCTGCGCAAGAGCGGTGCGACCGACAAAGCGATACTGTTGGCAGAAGAGGCCAATGCCCGTCATTATGACAATGCAGAGATCACCGCAGTGCTGGCACACCTCTACCTCGACAAATCGATGGTACAGGCCGCAGCGGACCTTTTTGTCCAGGCCGCCATCGAAGAGCGCAGCTACACCAAAGAGGCGGCAGAGATGCTGCGCCGGGCGCACGAGTTTATACAGGCACTCTATATGAACTCCCAGATGCTCGATACGCAGGAGAAGCTGAAGCAGCGCATTGCCATCTTTCTTGAGTTCGGAGCGTTCGAGCGTATCGTCGCGGCGGAAACCGCGCTAAAACGCAGCGGTGTCCTTGAAAACGAAGATATGCGCTACGCACTCGCCTACGCCTACTATGTCAACGGCGACTATATGGCCTGCGAAACGCATCTGAAGATGCTGACGCGTCCGGATCTTTTCCAGAAAGCGACCGAACTGCGCAAGAACATGGAAAAATGCCAAAATAACCACTGGGAATGTGAATCATGAAATCTCTGATCTTTTTTGTACTGCTGAGTGCGGCCACCCTTTACGCAAATGCAGGCGGCATCGTCGTCTATGTCATGAAAGCGGGCATGCCTCTGGGCAACACCGAGGTGATCATCGACGCGGAGTCCACTTTCCGTACCGATGCTGACGGCTACCTCCGTACGCAGCTCGAAGAGGGTCTGCACCAGGTACAGGTCGTCATTAAAGAAGAGGGAAAACCTCTGGCATACGTCAAAAAGAGCATCGCCGTGGAAGCCGAGCGCGAATCGCAGCTTATCGTCTCGCTTAAAGAGAACAATGAACTGCTCTTTGCCGACATCGAAGCTCCCGAGATCATCTCAGCCGATGCCAATGCCAGCAGCAGCAAAGCGAAAGAGAACGGTACCGTCCAGCTTCAACTGCGTTCCGCTGAAGATGACGCACCGATCAAGAATGCCCGCATCTTTGCGAAGGGTCTGAGTATCGATCTCAAATCCGATGCGAAAGGATATGTCGAGATGACACTGCCCGAGGGCAACCAGACCCTCTCCATCATCCACAGCGACTTCAGTACCCAGAGCCTGCTGGTAAATGTACTGCCTCACGAGACCATCTCAAAATTCGTCGAGATGAGTCCCAGCGCCATGGAACTTGAAGAGTTCGTCGTCCTTGCACCGCATGTCGAAGGCTCCCTCGCCTCGACACTCAGCGAAGTGCGCAACAGTGAAGCCGTTGCAGACGTCGTCGGTTCCGAGCAGTTCTCAAAACAGGGCTCCAGTGACGCGGCTGCCGCACTTAAACGGGTTACCGGTCTCACTATCGTCGGCGGCAAATATGTCTATGTCCGCGGCTTGGGCGAACGCTACTCCAGTACACTGCTCAACGGTCTCGAACTGCCGAGTCCGGAACCGACAAAGCGGGTCGTTCCGCTCGATATGTTCCCGACCTCGGTCATTGAAAGCATGATGATCCAGAAGACCTACTCACCTGACCTTCCGGGTACTTTCGGCGGCGGTACGATCAAAATACGCACCAAAGGCACGCCCGATGAGGGCTTTGTAAAACTCAGTCTCTCTACAAAGTACAATGAAGGAGCGACGGGTCAGGACGGGCTGACATACGAAGGCGGCAGCAGTGACTGGAGCGGCTATGATGACGGTTCGCGTGACCTGCCGTCAGAACTTTTGACGGCCACAGCAAATTTCACCGATGTCAGTTCTCTCCCCGCAGCCCAGCAGATCGCGCTTGGCAAGCAGCTTGCCGACAACCGCAACATCGGTACGACGACACAGACGCTTATGCCGGGCGGGAAGATGCAGTTTACTGCGGGTAACAAGTGGGAGCTCAGCGATGACATCGACCTGGGCATGCTCTTCTCGTTCAGCTATACCAATGAAAACGACCTGCGTGACTTCAAGCGCGTCTCGTACACTTATGCAGGCGGCGTTACGGACGGTACCATTAAAGAGGGCGGTCAGAACCAGTTGACGACATACCACTACCAAAACTCGATGCTTTTCGGACTGGAGTCGACGCTCTTTGAAGATCATACGCTCCGTTACACGGGCCTGTATCTGCATGACACCAGTGATTATGTCCGTTCATCGGACTACTATGCGAACAGCTCCGACCTCTACTTTGACACGACCTACCTCAGCTGGATAGAGCGTGAACTCTTTATCAACCAGTTCAACGGCGAGCACAAACTCGGCCTTGACGATGCACACACCGTGCGCTGGGGTGTAGAGTTCGGTACGGCTAACCGCTATGAACCGGGTACGGTCGAATACGACTACGAATACGATGAAGGGATGCAAAAATATGTTCTTGCTACCAGCGTCTCAAGCCCGGTCAAATACTCGACCAACAACCTCGATGACACCCTGCTTAACTACGAGCTGGCATACCGCAGCGAACTGGACCTCTTTGGCGACTATGCGGGCAAAGAGTTTTCCGACTACGTTGAGCTTGGCTATATGGGACTGAACAAAGAGCGCTCCCTTGAATCACGTCTTTACAGCTTCACCGACGGCCCCAACAATGACCTTTACGGTGATGTCGACGGCCATATCGACGACCTGATCACGGGGACTACCGTTGAGAACGAGGAGTGGGTACTGGGTAACCGTTACGGTGCCGGGGACTTTTACGATGCCGAGCAGAGCATTGAGGCGTTCTACCTGAAATACCTTACGCAGCCTATCGCATCGCTGGAAGTCATGGTCGGTGCACGCCAGGAGAACTCCACACAGGGGTTGACCACCTACTACCTTGACGGGGACCAGGTACTGAGCGAATACCACGAGCTGGTCACAGAGGACCTGCTTCCGGCGCTGACGCTGACGTATAAACCGATAAAGGATCTCCAGCTCCGTGCAGGTTATTCAAATACGCTTACACGCCCGGACTTCCGCGAGTTCTCGAACAACAGCTATCAGGACCCGGTAACCGGAATCAAGGTATTCGGTAACCCGGGACTCGAGTATACGAAGATCACCAACTACGACCTGCGTGCGGAGTATTACTTCTCTGCGACAGAGAGTATCTCGGCAGCGCTATTCCACAAAGCATTCGACAAACCTATCGAGACGGTAGGTATTGAGGCGGGACGTCCGGCATGGACGTTTACAAACGCACTCAGTGCCGTCAGTACCGGTGTAGAGATCGATTTCCGAAAATCGCTCGGCTTTGTCGCCGATATGATCGAAGATTATGAACTGTCGGGCAATATCGCCATCATCGAATCTGCGGTGACGGTAGACCCGGTCAGTGTTTCACGCTACCAGTTGACGACCGATGATCGCCCGATGCAGGGACAGTCACCGTATGTCATCAACCTGCAATTTGGCTACAACCATCCTGACAATGTCCGAAACGCCACGCTGCTTTACAACGTCTTCGGCCCGCGTATCCGTTCACTGGGTACCAATCAGGCACCCGATACCTACGAAGACCCGTTCCACCAGCTCGACTTTGTCTGGAATGAACAGATCAGCAAGAGTTTCAAAATGGGCTTCAAAGTCAAAAACATTCTTGACGGCGATGTCGTATGGCAGCAAGAGGGCTACGAGACCATGAGCTATAAAAAAGGCAGAGAGTACTCCCTTTCCCTGCAGTACTCATACTAACCATATGTTCACGGCCTTATGGCTGTGACAAATCAGGAGCGGCTCAATGCGCCACCTTTTTTTCCTTCTTTTTCCCCTCTTGCTCAGCGCAAAACCTTACATCGATCCCGCCACCTACCTTATGTGGCAGGACGTCCCCGAGAACCGCGGAGTCCTCTTTACATGGGAAGAATCGAAAGAGCACTGCGAAGCGCTTGACGAGAGCGGTTATGAGGACTGGTGGCTTCCAAGCGAACAGGAGCTTATCTCCATCGTAGAGCTCTCCCGGCCGCAGAACCGCAAGATACAGGCAGGCTTCGTCTACTACAAACCCGCAGGCTACTGGAGTGCAAGCACCTACTCCTGGAATGCGCCCCACGCCTGGGTGATCTCCTTTAAAAACGGTGCGAGCTACAGCGCCGAAAAAGAGAGCCGCCATTTTGTACGCTGTGTACGCTGCAGCGACTTTAAGCTCTGTATCGAGAAGTTTTATCAAAAATAGTTTGAAAGTGATGTCGTTCGCGACCATCGTAGGCTGAATCATTGTATAAACATTATAGATTATTAGTTTGAAGAAGTTGTGTGTGAAGTAGAAGACTCCCCTCCAGATACCTGCGGCACATGACGAATCAAAGTGTGCTGCTGTATTCCTACCCTGACACGATGCTTTAAAACACCATTGCACAGGTCTAAAGGGAAGCGCTCAAAGCAGAAGCTCTGCTCTCAACGCTTGAAAGTGAGCGGTATTATACCGCATCTTTCTTAATAAAATAGAAAACTCACAGCGAAATAGTCGCTATTCCCGCTTCAAGTACGGCATACACACCGGCATAGTCAAAGGTCTCGTCTTTGGCATTTGCCGCGAGTTCCATCGACTTTGCCATCTCATAGAGTTCATCGAACTTCAGGTTGCCCGAGCTCCCTTTAATGGAGTGCGCCTGCTGCTGAATCTCTTCAAAGTCCAGCGTTTCCACTGCCGCTTTCAAGGCTGACAGGATCGTTTTGCTCTCGTCAAGATAGCTGTTGACAAGTATCGGTATATGTTTGGCACGAAGGCCTATCTTCTGCGCCATCGCTTCTGCGTCAAGGTTACTGTAGTTTGGTATATTCATCAACTCTCTCTTTTCGGAATTATTTTTTGGTTCCAGGTATTTTGCCAGTGTAGCAGACAGCTCTGCCTGATCGATAGGTTTTTTCAGGTAATCGTCCATCCCGTTTTGCAGGTAATACTCCCGGTCGCCTTTGAGGACATTGGCCGTCAGTGCGACGATCGGTGTATGTTTGAGACCCGACGCTTTCTCATAGGACAGGATTGCCGCTGTCGCTTCGACACCGTTCATCACCGGCATCTGCTGATCCATCAGAATCAGGTCATACTGCCCGCTCTTATATTTTTCGACGGCAACGCTGCCGTTTTCCGCCACCTCGCAACTAAGCCCCGACTCCTCCAGAAGAATCGTTATAAGCTGCTGGTTGGCTCTGTTGTCCTCGACCACCAATACGTGCCCGCAGAAGCCGCTTTCCGCCGCAGAGTCATCGCCTAAACCGCCGATATCAAAGAAGTGGCTGATCGCTTCCGCATCAAACGGGGCGATCAGCGAAAGGATGTCCGGACGCTGCAGCATCGGCGCATTGCTGTTCTTAGCCAGCAGCAACACCTTGACATCTTTGGCCTTCAGCGCATCGAGCTGCGTCTCCTCCAGCTCATCCGTCCCGATGATCAGCGTAGCGCCTTCTTCGAGTTCAAGCGTATCGCTGACATGCAGCCACCCATGGCACATCGCATCGGCATAACGCTGGAAACAGCGGCCTATCCCACGCTGCTGCGTCCCTGCATAGAGATAAACTTTCGACGCCGAACAGTGGTAGGCCGGAGCACCGACAACGATCTTCTTCAGCGGTACCTTCAGCGTAAAGGTGCTCCCCTTGCCCAGAGTACTCTCCAACGCGATCGTTCCGCCCATCATCGCAGCCAGTTTTGCGGCGATGGAGAGCCCGAGCCCGGTTCCGCCGAAACGGCGGGTGTCACTGTTTTCAGCCTGTTCAAACGCCGTGAATATACGCTCCTGAAGATCTTCCGGGATGCCCGATCCGCTGTCTTGCACACTGATCTCAAGTGTGTTGCGATCAAGCAGCGCCGTCACCTCGACACTGCCCCCTTCAGGCGTAAACTTCAATGCGTTGCTGAGAAAATGGGATATGATCTGTTTGATACGCATCGGATCACCGACGGCCTCGACCGGCAGCATGGGGTCGATGTAGGCAAGGTACTCGATCTCCTGATCTTCGGCTGACTTGGAGTAATGCTCGACCGCACCTTTAAGTGTCTGGCCTATATTGAAAGAGCGTTCATGCAGCTGCATCGTACCGTTTTGGATCTTGGCAAGGTCGAGAATATCCCCGATGATCGCCAGAAGCGACTGGCTGCTGTTAAAGACGATATCGAGATAGTGAAGACTCTTCTCATCGTTTGAAAGACGTTTCTGCAACAGCTGCACAAAGCCCAGGATGGCATTGAGCGGCGTACGCAGTTCATGGCTCATGTTTGCCAGGAACTGATCTTTCGCCTTCTCCGCTTTAAGCGCCTTGTCACGGGCTTCCACCAGGTCGGTAACATTATGGCGCACGGCCAGGTACTCTATGATATTGCCGTCGATGTCGAAGATCGGCATGATCGTAGCATCCACATAATAGACCGAACCGTCCTTGGCACGGTTTTTGATGATGTTTTTAAATATCTTTCCCGCCTTGACGGTATCCCAGAGTTCTTTATAGAACTCCGACGGCTGGTCGGGGTGTCTCACCAGGTTATGAGAGTGCCCCATCAGCTCCTCTTCACTGTAGCCGCTCACCTCTTCAAACTTCTTGTTGACATAGGTGATGGTACCTTCGAGGTCAGTCCGTGAGACAAGGTTGCTTTCATCCATCGCGATACCGTACTGCTCAAGCATCTGCTGCTGGACTTTCGTCTCCTGCTGAGCATGGTAGATGGTCGTCGTATATGCCTTGAGCACCCCGGCAAAATTATTATCGAAGACATAGGAGACGGCATCGTAGAGCTTTGCGTCCATGCGCCCCTGCGCAAAGAGTTCCTCGATCATCGACTTTCTGAAATGGGTACAGATGACAAAGAGTTCGTCCGCGCTCACCTCTTTCTCTTTGAGAAAATCAAGCAGTTTCGCGATGACCGGGCAGTCTCCGATCTGCTGTTCGCCCGTAACGACATCGATGTAATACCCCAGAACCGCATGGGCATAGGTGTCGGCGAAATAGAGCTGTTCGATACCATGGCGTTCGAGTATTTGGGCCACATCCCCGTCGCTTATCCAGCGCAAAACGATACTGCCGCGCGCTTTGTCAATAACGTCAATATGCTCTAGCAGTACCCAGATTTTTTCGCTGTCCAAACCGTGTCCTATGTATTAGTGACTACATTTTACTATGATACGTTTGTAATTATCTTAAAAGAATAAGTCTTGATTATAATGTCCTACCTGCACTAAGCCCGCCGCGCCAGACTAGAACGAACAGCCCCTGTAGGCATACTGCCCGATGACCTGCTCAAAAGCCCCCGCGATCTGTTCCGCTTCGCCGGGTGTCACCCCATGTACCGGAAGCGCGATGACCGCCTTGTAAAAGTATTCGTTTCCGCGCAGGAACTCCCCCTTGAACGCATCGTAGCGGTACAGCGGCTTGTAGGGGACACTCACGGCTACGCCGCTGTCTTGCAGTGCCTCGAAAATATCCTCTTTGGGACAGAAGAGCTCGGGGACGAGCCGTAAAGGGTAAAAGCGGGGAAAGTGCGTTTCAAGCGTTTCGAGCAGCTTGATCTTCCCCAGGCGTTCCGCATACAGCGCCGTCACTTCCGCCGTACGTTTTGTCGCTTCGATGCACTGCGGGAGACTCTCCTGCCAATACGCATATGCCAAAGGCGACATCAGGCCGTCGATACCCTGCGAGCGGACCCTGTCGTTCCAGACTGCGCCTTTCTCGATGCCCAGCGAAGCAAAGCGTTTCAGCTCGGTTAACAACTGTTCATCTTCACAAAGAACAAGCGCTCCGGCGGCTTCGGCAGAAGGGTTGAGGGTCGTCAGGTCGATAAGCGTGACCCTGCCCGCGATCTCTTTTTCCAGATACCCCGCTCCGTTATACCAGATGGCGACCTCATCACTTTGAGGCTCCATCACACCGGCATAATCCGTCGCAATAAAAAGCTCCTCTTCGCTTACGCCCTTTTCAGCCAGCCCGTTCAAGCCGATATCGCAAAAACGGTGTTCTACCGCGCTGTATGAAAGCGCCTGGGCGACACTAACACTCTGGTTAGCCGTTATAACACAGGCTCTTTTCTGCACCGAAAACAGTGCCAGAAGCGCTGAAAAGAAGGTGTTGAAATATACCCCGTTACCCTCTTGCAGAGTTTTTATATCCATCCGCTTTTCCACTTTGATTTGTTTCGTTCATTATACTTAACTTCCCGATAACATATGGTATGGTGTTTGCTTTTAATAGACCTATTAGAGCTCATGCAGAAAGATGAACCATGCCAGACCGACCAAATATCTATTTTTTCGATGCAGGAGCGGCGCTGCTTCATGCCGGCACTGTGGCACATACAGTGCCAAAAAACGCATTTCCGCCAATCTGTTTCTACGACGGCGAAGCCGTACCCGGTCTGCCGGAAAACTGCATCAATGTCCCCATCGGCAACTTTTACAACTTCTTTCTCACGACAAGCCATGCCTTCCCGGACCAGATCAATTTCGATAACCGGGGATTTTCACCCGAAGAGAAGGCGCAGATCACCCAGAGCATCATAGAGACGCTGACCGCCATCAAAGAGCAGAAGACACAGGTCGTCAGTGCCCTGCTCGAAGCGCCGCTGGAGCCAGAAAAACTCAACATCACCGTCTTCGCACTTCTGGGCTACCTCACATCGACCGGCTCGGTCAACGAGGCCATGCCCGATGCCATCGTCCAGAAACTGCTGATGGTGGCCAACGCCTCATGCAGTATGCCGGGCAGCACCCTGTTCACACCTGATACCAAGGCATTGATCCAGCAGACTGCGACCCTCCTGGAGAGCCGTTTCGGTGAAAAGCTTTTTGCCAACATGCGTCTGCTGCACCTCTGGTATGCCCTCTCCCTTCTCGAGACACCAGACGCTGCTGAAGCGTTGCAGGCAGACTACTTCCGAGCCCTTGCACACACCGTCACCGACCTTGCCCATATGCAAGATGCGTTTCCCCTCGTCAAAGCAGCATTCCCCCAGGAGCGGCTGACGCACTACCTTACAGCCTTTGGCAGCGTCCTCTTCACGGACGCCTTCTGGGAACTGCCGACCCTGCAGCAAAAGCATGCTGTCTACAAATTCTATTTCCTGACCAATGTCTTCTACCACCGCGGCGAACCGTTCCGAACGATGTACGGCCTCCTCCACCCCGTTTACATGCAGGCACTGAAGCGCGGCCTCGATGAGCTTGCCTTCTACCTCTACAGCCCGCTGCTTATCTCCTGGAGCGGTGTCTCCAAGACGCAAGAGGAGTTCCGCCGCTTTAACGACGAGGTGGAAAAACCTCTCGAGGAGTTTATCGGGACGCAGATGATCCCGGACTACTCTATTGAACCCAACCCGCGCACGATCGATGACAACGCTCCCATCACCGTCGCATTCTTGCAGGAATACATCATCCCCTACTCGGTCTACAAAGTCTTTTACTCGCTCATCAAGGCACTGGCGGAAAAAGCGGACAAGCGCTACAGGTTTGTCATCTACGACCTCAACTTCCCCGAATACGGCGGCTCAAACCCGGAAACCGTCAATGAACTCAAACAACTCGGCATCCCCTATATTGATCTGCATAAAGAGCTCGTAGGCGACAACTTCGCGTTCTATCCCATCGTCGACAAAAGCCTGAAGCTCCGCGAACGTCTCATCAAGGACAAGGTCGATATACTCATCGGTATGAACTCGCGGCCGGAGTACAACTTCCTCTTTACGACGCGAACCGCACCGAAACAGCTCTTCTGGAGTCATGGAAATCATGCGTATGAACTAAAGACGATCGATAAAAATATAATCCATTTTGCACCGCATTACGATGAAGTGACGCTATACGAAAAACAATACTGCACATTCCCTATAGAACTGCAGCATACCAAAGTCCAGACCCTTAGCACGCAGCAGACACAAGAGCTCGCTGAACTTGAAAATCGTTTTGCATCCAAAACTGTTCTAGCGACTATAGGGAGACTCTCCAAGCTTGAAAACGACCGTTTTCTGGAAATCGCCGCTAACGCATTGCAAAAACATCCGAATGCTGTTTACCTCATTTGCGGGTCAGGCGAGCAAGACTATATAATGAACTATTTTAAAGAGAAGGGGGTTATCGATCAGGTCTTTTTCGAAGGCCATATCGACGCACACGTTTACACTTCTTTCATCCATATCTTTTTAAACACCTTCCCTTACCGCCAAGGTGCATCCCTGCATGAAGCGCGCCTCAAAAAGGTTCCCTGTATTACCTATCTGACGGATGAGCTGCTCAAAAATATGGAGATGGCGCCGGATACACTTAACACACAACTGCACGACATGCTCCATAGCGACGGCATCGACTACAGCTGTAACGTGCGAGACGAAGCAGAATACGCGGCACTGTTGCAGCGCCTGATCGAAGAGACGGGCTTCCGCGAAAAAGCAGGCGATGCCAGCTATGCCCTTGAAGCATTTATGACCCCGGATGCACACGATGTGCGCGAAGGGTTCAAAAGGTGTATGGATGCCTGATAGAAACGGCTGGAGCCTTCTAAACCCGTCATACCGTGCGCCCTCCCCCTGGAAAAAGTCCGGTTCACTCAACCCGCTTGTCACATCGCTTGTCGGATTGATAGTCGCTCTGCCGTTTTTTCTCTCTTTGACAGCACTCTACCTCTTTCGCCGAAAGAACCTGAAACCGAAGATGCTTTACGCTACGCATCCCATCCTCTTTTCCGAATACAAACCGTTCATTGCACAGTACCACTCTGCCACGCTTTTCAGCTTCAATGAACATTTTGCCAACATCAACACCGCCTGCATCGACAAGAGCGCCAAAGATCTTCTGCCTGCGTTCCTGCACGGTTTCGACACGCGTCTTTTCGGCTCTTACATCGGTTTTCTATGGGCTATCAGGCATTTTGACATCTTCCACCTCTTCTTTGACGGCGGTTTTTTAGACCGTACACCATTTTGGCGTCTCGAACCGCTTATCTATAAACTCTTTGGCAAAAAGACGATCATTTACCATTATGGCGGCGATATCTGGACAGCCTTCCAGAACCGGAATCTGATCCATAAAGTTGCCCAGAACATCAACGAACGCGGCCGAAATTTTCTGCTTGACCGCAAAAAGATACGCCGTATATATCTCTGGTCAGAACATGCGGACTTCGTCATCGCACAAAGCTATGGTGTCGAGTATCTTCCACGTACCGACCTGCTCATCTACGCGAACCATATCCTGACGGACAAAGAGCGCTACTCCTACGCTTTTGACTCCACAGAGCCAAAGGTCAAGATATTTCATTCGGCCTCTATAGGCTTTCGCAAAGGCAGTCCGGCTATTCGACAGGTACTGGAAAACCTGCAGCAGCGTCACAGCACTATCGAGTGCCACATCAGCGAAGGGCTTCGTAGAGAAGAGTATCTTCACCGGCTCGACGAGATGCATATCTTCATCGAGCAGCTCACCGACGGTTTCATCAGCTTTACCGCCATCGAAGCGATGCTGAAGGGAAAGATCGTCGTCACCCATCTTGACCCGCAACTTGTCCGCTTCTACAAGCAGCTTGACTACGCTTATTATGAACGTTTCTTCCGTACTATCCCCATTATCGATGCCTCGGTAGAGAATCTAGAAGAGAAGATCGAAGCACTGCTCGCAGACCGAGAGGGTTTAGCGGAGCTGAGTCGTCAGAACCGTGAGTTCGCCCTCCAGCTGTTACATGAAAACGAAACGATGTATCGCCAGAGCGTCGATGCGTTTATCGCCGCTCACTACGGGGCTTAATCATGTGCGGTATTTACGGTTTCACCGGTACGCCCGACACCCTCTTGCTTGAGCAGATGGCCTCGAAACTTGGGCACAGGGGGCCCGATGAAACGGGAATGTGTGAGCATAAAAACTTTTCTGCGGGTATCGACCGGCTCAGTATCGTCGACCCCCGGTTCGGTTCACAGCCATGGCACACCCCAGACGGGAAAGTATCGGTAGTATGCAATGGAGAGATCTACAACTTCCGTGAACTGCGCACGCTGCTTCAAGCACTGGATTATCCACTTACTTCCGATCATTCCG
>JBFEWT010000053.1:0-13503 GCA_041546225.1 Sulfurimonadaceae bacterium | reverse complement strand
TGAATGATTAAGAGGTGGATGGGGTAGAGGGATTCGAACCCCCGAATGACTGGACCAAAACCAGTTGCCTTACCACTTGGCGATACCCCAAAATTTAAGGATAGAAAGTAATTGGTTGCGGAGGCCAGATTTGAACTGACGACCTTCGGGTTATGAGCCCGACGAGCTACCGAACTGCTCTACTCCGCGACACTGAACTCTGTGGATGGGGTAGAGGGATTCGAACCCCCGAATGACTGGACCAAAACCAGTTGCCTTACCACTTGGCGATACCCCAACAGAGGCCGAAATTATAGACAATTAGATCGTTTTTGTCAAGGGATGGTTGAAAAAAAATCCTATTTATAAATTATGTGTCGGATGATAGTTTCATTGAAGTGGATTTGGCTATAATTCACACAACATAAGATACCAATAAAGAGAATTAATGAGTGCCATCAAACGTGTAACAGAAGCAATAGAAGAGATTAAAAAAGGGCGTATGGTCATTATGCTCGACGATGAAGACCGCGAGAACGAGGGAGACCTTGTCTACGCATCGGTCTTTTCAACACCGGAGCATGTCAACTTTATGGCAACGCACGCCAGAGGACTTATCTGTGTCGCTATCAGCAACGAGATCGCAGGACGTCTGGACCTTGCGCCGATGGTCAGCTCAAACACCTCAATGCATGAGACGGCCTTTACTGTTTCCGTCGATGCGACAGCCGCGTTAACGGGTATTTCCGCCGCAGAGCGCGACATGACCATCAAGATCCTTGCCAACCCGATGAGCCGTGCTGCGGAGCTGGCACGTCCGGGCCACATCTTCCCGCTTATCGCCAAAGACGGCGGTACGCTGGTGCGAACGGGCCATACGGAAGGTTCCGTCGATCTCTGCCGTATGGCGGGCATCGCTTCCTCAGCCGTTATCTGCGAGATCATCAAAGAGGACGGGACGATGGCCCGTCGTGATGACCTGGAACTTTTTGGCAAGGAGCATGAGCTTAAAACAGTCTACATCTCGGATATCGTCGAGTACCGCCTTGCCAATGAGATGCTGGTACGCGCAACAGATGAGGAAGAGATCGAGTTTTTCGGTGTCAAAGCGAAGAAGACGCTCTTTGTCGATCATGAAGAGACAGAACATACGGCGATATCATTCTACACGCAGGGTGAAACGGCCAATGTAAAAGTGCATAATGTCATCTCGGACATCGATCTTCTGCTTAATCAGCAAAAATACACCCATCTCATCGATTCCATCAACTACCTCAAGCAAAACAGCGGCGTGCTTATCTTCATCAACAACCCTGACACCCATGCGCCGATGAAAGAGTTCGGTATCGGTGCGCAGATCATTAAAGCACTCGGCATCAAACATATGCGTCTGCTTACAAGCAGCAAGTCGCCGGAATTCGTCGGCCTCTCCGGTTTCGGCCTTGAAGTCGCCGAAGTCATCAACGTCGAGTCATAATCGTGACAGCGCAGCAGCGTCAGACGATCAAACAGAAGATCGTTGACGACCTTGCTGCTTTGCATACAGAGATAGACGCACTCGAAGAGAAGACGCAGCCTATAGCTCCCGACTGCTCTCTCGGGCGCTTGACGCGTCTTGAAGCCATGGGGGAGAAGCAGGTAAACGAGCATTCCCTCGAACAGGCAAGAATACGCCTAAACAAGCTTGAATATGCGCTTCGTAAAGTAGATAGCGAAGATTACGGTCTCTGCAGCGAATGCGAAGAGGAGATCGCTTTCGAGCGTTTGATGCTTCTGCCAGAGTCAACCCGCTGCGTCCCCTGCATCAACAACGGCTGATTACGCCTCAAAAACCTTTTCCAGAAACCTTTTCATCTTTTTATAGTGGTCGCCGTGCCAGTAGATACGGTCACAGCTGCGGCAGATCTCGAAATAGTCGAAGAACTTAGCTACTTTCGGCGGTATGTACCCGAGAGCATCCTCTTTGTTTATGGGCTCAAGCGGCGTATTGCAGACGATACAGCGCGAAAAAGGCATAGTGTAGCGCTGCAGCGCATAGGATGTGATGAGATCTTTGAGCTGTTTGTCGAGATCGACGGGGGCAAGAAGACGGCAGGGCGCTTTATTCCGCTCGGCGAGCTCCCTGTCGCGCGTCAGGATGATACGCCCCTGCTCGTTGGCAACGGCAATGAGCTCATCATCGTCTATCTGGGTGTAATAGAGCGTGTCAAAACCCATGAGCCGAAGGTATTTGGCCAGTTTCCCAAGGTGGCAGTCGGCTACAAAACGCGGAGGTTTATTCTCTGTTGGCATCGCTTTTCGTATCGTCGTGTTTATGGGCGAACTGCTGCAGTTTTTTTGCAAAGTGGTGCAGACGGGCGACGACTTTTGCATTGACAGAGCCGTCAGGGTAGTTGCCTGTATCATCCGCTTCGCCTGCTTGGGTTCCGGTAAGGATGCTGATACCCTCATCGATACTCTTAACAGGATAGATGTTGAACGTGCCGGCTTTCATGGCGTCGCGCACCTCGTTTTTAAGCATGAGGTGTCTGACATTGGACTCTGGGATGAGAACCCCGTGGCTGCCTTCGGGATCTATGCGGCGGCATACGTCAAAATAGCCCTCTATCTTCTCGTTGACACCGCCGATCGCCTGTACTTCGCCAAACTGGTTGACTGAACCGGTCACGGCGAGGTTCTGTTTGATCGGGATCTCGCTAAGCGAAGAGAGGAGGGCGTAAAGTTCCGCGCTTGAGGCGCTGTCGCCTTCGACCATCCCGTAGGATTGCTCGAAGACCAGCGATGCGGAGAGACTGAACGGCAGGTCGGCGGCATAATGCGCCCCGAGGTAAGAGGAGAGGATCATGACACCCTTTGAGTGGATCGGCCCGCTCAGTTCTACGCTGCGTTCGATGTTGACGATCTCGCCTTTGCCCACACGCGTGCGTGCACTGATGCGCGAAGGCATGCCGAAACGGTAGCCGCCGAGCGTAAGTACGGAAAGGCCGTTGATCTGTCCCGTGCGGCTGCCCGTCACATCGATCATGATGGTGCCGTCTTCGATCTGTTCATAGATTTTTGTCTGTACGCGCTTGACACGCTCCTCCTGTGCGTGCAGCGCCACATCGATATCATCCTCTTCTACCAGGGAACTGCCGGATTTTTTTGCCCGGTAGTCCGCCTCTTTGAGAAGGTCGGAGAGATTGTGCAGATGCGTTGAGAGTTTTTGGGCATCGCCGGCCTCTCTGGTGCTCTGTTCGATAACACGCCCCACGGCGCCTTTTGAAAGTGGCAGCAGTTTGTTTTTGTCGGCTACGGAAGCGATCATCTGGGCGTAAAGCCGCATATTGTCACTATCGCGGCGCATCTCCTCTTCAAAGTCCGCAACGACCTTGAAGAGTTCGCGGAACTCCGGGTCGTACTGGTAGAGCAGGTAGTAAAGGATGCGCTCGCCGATAAGGACGACCTTGGCATTGTTCTGAATGGGTTCGGGCTCAAGTGTGACGGTACTGACCAGGCTGTACTGCTGGGCCAGCGACTCGATGCGTATCTCTTTTGAACGCAATACCCGCTTCAGCTCCTCCCAGGCAAAAGGCTGCATCAGAAGCTTGCGTACGTCTACGACGAGATAGCCGCCGTTGGCACGGTGAAGGGCGCCGGGCTTGATCATGCGGAAGTCCGTGACAAGCGTTCCTATCTGGGATGTATGTTCGATGCGCCCGATAAGGTTTTGAAACGTAGGATTGTCTTCAAAGATGACCGGTGCGGCAGCAAGTTCTTCATGGTCGATGAAGAGATTGACCTCGTAGCGGCCGAACGAGGGCGTTCCGTACATGCCGATAAGCGGGTTCGCAGCCGCATCTTCGGGCTTGAACAGGAAATCCTTGACATGCTCTATCACATCTTCCTGCAGTGCATCGAGATAGGTGACGATCTTTTCGTTTCCGGCGTATTTCTCACGCATCTCATCTATGAGCGTATCTACCGCATGTTCTGTCGTCTCTTTTTCAAGTTCTTTGAACTGCTCCTGCATCAAGCGGTTGAGCTGACTCACTTCGCGCAGTCCTTTCTTGACAATGTTTTCGAATTCGCTCATCTTGGTGTTGATCTGCTCTTTTTTGGCATCGTCAAGGTTGTCGAACTCCTCCGGAGTAAGCGTATGGCCGTCTATGATGGGTGCGAACGTCACACGGCTCGCATAGCTGCTTTTCATCGAGATATCGCGCTTGCGGGCCTCTTCCTGAAGCGAACGGAATATCGCTTCTTGAAGATCGAGGTATTTCTGGTTGATCATCTCACGGGAGTTGCGGTACTCGTTGCTTTCAAATATGGCCGGTATGGCGGTTTTGAGGATCGCGATGAGTTCGCGTACATCGTATTGGAGGCGCCTGCCTTCTCCCGGCGACATCTCGACGGCTATGGGCTTTCTGGGGTCTGCGAAATTGTTGAGATAACACCAGTCAGACGGGACGGCCTCTTCGGCCCCCTTTGCCTCAAGATAGGTCATGATGGCGTCATGTTTACCGCTGCCGGTCGGCCCCATGGCAAAAAGGTTGAATCCTTCCTGACGCATCTCTACACCAAACTCCAGTGCATCCAGTGCACGCTCCTGACCCAGCACCTTTGAAAGAGGCTCAAGACTCTCTGTGGTATCAAAAGAAAATTCGGAGAGATCGCAGGCGTGGTATGCCTGCTGGTAGTCAAGAGGTTCAATCATAATCAGCCTTATATGCGTAATTGATGTAGTATAACGCACTATTATTAATTTTCAGATGCGAAAAACTTGTGTACAATGGCATTGATTATATAGTAAATTATGCAGGAAATTCATGAAAATACGCGTCTATTATGAAGACACCGACCTTGGCGGCGTCGTTTACCACTCCAATTATCTGAATTTCTGCGAGCGCGCCCGCAGCGACCTCTTTTTCAGCAAGGGACTCTCACCGGTTCTTGAAGCAGGACACTTTGTCGTACGTTCACTGCAGGCGGATTACAAGAAACCGGCAAAGTTCGCGGATGTTCTGGAAGTCAAAACCGTGCTTGTTTCGCTGAGAAGCGCGTCGTTCACGCTTGAGCAGACCATCTACCGCGATGACGAAAAGCTTTTCAGTATGGTGGCTAAATTCGCCTACCTATCCCATGAAGGGGCGATCAGGACTTTCGATGAGGAGATGAAGGAGCTACTCGTCCGTCTCTTCGGATGATGGCTCTTCTACTGCCTTGACATAGGGGATGAAGCGCGAGAAAGAGGGACGCACAAGGCTGATAGGGTACTCGATCTGATTGTCGACCATCGGAAGCTGGTATTCACGTTCATCTCGGGTGATCTGATGGTAGAAGAAATCGGTACCGAGGGTAGTGGCGTAATTGATCCAGTCATAGACGATGTCATTGCTTAGAAGCGCATTCGTCTCGATGAGTACATTGTTGTTGGTGCTGATGGAGTTGGCAATGACCATGCTTTCGCGGTCTTTATATTGTGTCATGGAGAGTATAAGCGGGTCGTAGCTTATCTGCGTCGAAAGGATCCCGCTGACATTGACGTCAAAGAGTGTCAGCTGCGACAGCACCATACTGCTTTTTATGATAGGTGTATTGAGAAAGAAGTTGGCGAACTGGATCTCTTCGTTTTCGTTGAGTTCCTTTTCCAGATTTGACGTGGTTTTCTCGATGGCGTAGCTGAAAACGGACTTTGGACGCTCTTCATACGCTTTTCGTGCGGCTTCTTCAGGCGTAAGCTCCTCTTCAATGGCCGGTTCATCCGCAATCGGCTCCTCTTCATTCAATACAAGCGAGCCGTTTTCATCTAAAGACGCCGCTGCGGTAGCATTCTCCTCCATGCTGATAAGTTTGGCATACTCATCTTTGGTATACCCCTCAAGCGTCCTGCCCAGGCGCGATTTATCGTAAAAGATGACCAGTGACGTTCTTGCTTCCGCCAGCAGTGCATCGATCTGCGCACGGTAGTCGATGCCGCCGTAATAAAACGACTCGGATGTCGTGTTGACGTCGTTTCTGTTGATCGTAGGGAAATAGATGTTGAGTTCAGGGTTGATCGCGCTGATGGTGTTCGCACCGTTTTGTGTGACGGGTGCGATGACATAGTAGAAAGCCTCGTCCTCTATGGTCTGGAGTGCCTGGGATAGGTCTTCAACACTCTCGCTCTCCACCTGAAAACTTTTGATCTCAAATGCACGGTTTTTAGTCAGCATATAGGAGAAGACGGAGTTCGTCGTTGAAAAAGCGTAGCGTCCGATAACGCGATGCGGAAGCAGAAGGGCTATTTTCAGCTTATCATCCTGTCTCACCGAACCGAGATTCAGGAGTGAGATATGGATGAGGCGCATTTCGTTTAAGTCCGGCTCTTCCAGACGGTCCTGCGCATAGGCAAGAAAAGAGAAGATCTGCTCATTGGCTACCAGCTCCCGCATACACTCGATGTCGCACGGGTAGGGGTCAAGGTTCTGTATATATGTCTTGGGAAGCGGAATGGTGGAGATCAGATAGCTCTGCGCCCAGAGAGCAAACGGGAGAAAAAGTAAAAGAAATCTCATAAATAACCTTTGATGGTGTTCAGATCAAAAAGCGTCTCTTTTTTAAGAGAGGGGTTGCGCAAGAGGAACTGCGGATGATATATCGGGATGATATAGGTGTCGGCGAACTTGATGCGCTGCCCGCGGACCTGCTCAAACGGTGTCTCGTCGCCGCTGAGCATGGTGTAGGCATCAGGGCCCAGTGCGACGATGATTTCGGGTTTTATAATATCGATCTGCTTGAGTACATAAGGTTTGCAGCTGTTCCATTCCGAAGGCGATGGCTGCTGTGATGCAAACGGCTTGCATTTGACGGCATGCGTCAGGTAGATATCATCACAGGAGAGCCCAAGGACATTCTCGACCATCTTTTGCAGCGATGCGCCGGAGCGCCCTGCATAATAGGTGCCGCTCTCGTCTTCTGCCATGGAGACGTGACCATCGACGAGCATGATGCGTGCATTGGGATTTCCGATGCCCGTCATGCTCTGCCTGCGTGATTTGCTCAGATCGCAGAGGTGGCACTGCGAGATCATCTGATGAAGCTGCGGCAGGGCGTCGGGAAGGTGCAGGGAGGTTTTCTGATTGACGACGACCGGCTCAATATACTCAAAGCCCAATGCTTTCATGCGGTAGAGGTTCTGAAGTATGATCAGGTTCTGATAGGATTTCAAACAGGCTCCGCTTGCAGTATTTAATGAGAGAGTATAATGGATAACGCGTTAAATGGAGATAAAAGTATTAGGTCCATTTTCGCATCGCTTTTTCATAAACCTGAATCTAGTCTTTGTTTTTAAAATTAATGATTTAGTTAATTATGTTATATTTTTGTGATGATATTATTTCGGCGGCCTTCGGGCTTTTCATTAAACCAGGGTATCGGGTCTCTTTAAGTAGTTTCCTGATGCCCACTTCTGCACCATTGCTTTCAGACAGAGATCTTACAGAATATATATTTTGATTTTTTACCGGGATGATACTATTGTTTTTGAAGGGAAGAAGACCCTGAACGGGCCTTCGGAGGGTGGATTACTCTGCTACCGCTACTTCAGTAGGCTGAGATTCCCATACACCGTGCTTTGTACAGTATGCCTGCGCGACAAGTGTAAGTTTCTTACCTGTAGGAACGATGTTGAACGTTACTTCAGCGTGGTTCTTCTCGTTGCCAAGTGTACCCGGAACGAAGTCAGCACGTGCAAGAAGAGTCTCGCCGTTGTAGAGTGCGACGTTAGCGATGTAGTGATCGAAATCATCCGGGTGAGAGTACTCGTTACCCATCTTGACAGTTACAGCGAACTTCTCGCCTTTTTTAGCGTTGTCAGCACAGTGGATGAACGGTGAGTGACGGTCAATATAATCTTTTTTAGCTTCGCGTTCTACAGTGTCGATATCGACGTAACGGTTGATAGTTGGCATGGTAATTCCTTTGTTTTTTTGTTTGTTGCGGATATTCTAGCAGTAAAAAGTTTTAAGTAAACATAAATCAGACAATATTACTCTTATTTAATTTTCGGCTAAGAATAGGAGCATCACTGTTCAGTACAAACATACGATACACCCCTGGTATGTTAAACTGCTTGAACAACAAACCCGACAGGGCCAGGCAGGGCATCATGCACTTTATAACCAGGACAATAACACTTGAGCACAACGGCGAAACGATCGCAGTGTTCGCCAATGCGCAAAAATACTGTTTTCATACGATAACGCAGCTGATCATTAATGACAGAGTCGCTGACGAGATCAAGACAGATGCTATTGACGGCTTGAAGGGGTGTTTTCTTGAACTCAGCGGCACCCTTGACAGCGGAGATGACGTACGTGCCGAAATACGAACAGGCCTCTTTATGCGCCCACTCTACAGGGTTTTCATAGATGATGCAGAGATCTTCACGCTAAAAGGCACCTGGGCCGGTTTGTAAATGGCGAGTGTATGCGATTGACTTCCGCATAAGCAGCACATCCGGGGCATACAACAGCAACATTTAACGATTTAATAGATAAAATCTCAAAAAATTTCTGTATACCGGATATGTTTATGTTGCAACCGTTACTCATTGAAATAGGCGTCGAGGAGCTTCCTGCCGTTCCTCTGCTTAAAGAACTACCTAATATTGAAAAAAAATGGTCGGATATTCTCGAAGCAAACTCTCTCATGGGCGAGTTCGAGTTTTACTATACGCCACGCCGTCTGGTACTGTGGCACAGCGAGTTCAAGACCAAGCAGGACGACAGTGTCGAAGAGCTCTTCGGCGCACCTGTAGCCGTAGCCTACAAAGACGGCGAACCGACGAAGGCAGCCGAAGGCTTTGCACGTAAATGCGGTGTGAGCCTTGAGCAGGTGGGCAGAAGCGAAAAGGGCGGCAAAGAGGTCCTTTACTATAAAAAAGAGATCGCCGGGCGCGACAGTGTCGAGCTTTTGCCGCAGATGATCGAAGAGTGGGTCAAGTCACTTGTCTTCGGCAAGTCCATGCGCTGGGGAAGCCTGAGCGAGAGTTTCATCCGTCCCATCCGCTGGGTCAATGTACTCTTCAGCTCCAAGCCGGTCGCCATGAAACTTTTCGATGTCGACGCTTCTGCCGTGACCTACACACACCGCATGAACAGTTATGACGCACTTCCGGTAAACGATGCGCACACCTATTTCGAGACACTGAAAAACGGTGCGGTGACACTCTATCAGGATGAGCGCCGCAAAACGATCCTTGACGCGTTTGCCTCACTTGAGAAAGAGCAGGGCATCGCCATCGAGATAGATGAGGAGCTGCTTGAAGAGGTCGTCGCCATCACAGAACACCCGACACCGCTTGTAGGTACGTTTGACGAGACTTTCCTGCAGCTTCCTCCGGAGGTCATCATCACCTCCATGAAGGAGCACCAGCGCTACTTCCCTGTCTTTAAAGAGGGCAGACTCATCAACAAGTTCGTTGTCGTCTCTAACGCGCTTACCGATGATTTCTCAAAAGTCATCGAGGGGAACGAACGTGTTCTTCGTCCCCGCCTGGCCGACGCGCTTTTCTTCTGGGAAAACGACATCCGCAACGGCCTCTCAACAGACGGACTCGAGAAGGTCGTCTTTATGAAAGGGCTCGGTACGCTTCGTGACAAGATCGACCGCGAGCACAACATCGCCGATGCGCTTTTTGAGCAGTACGGCGATCTGATCTGCGAAGAGAACGGCAAGCATCTTGAAGCGAACCAGCTGCTGCTTCAGCGTTCTGTGGAGATGGCGAAAGCGGACCTTATGAGCGAGATGGTCTACGAGTTTACGGAACTTCAGGGGCTTATGGGGTACTACTATGCACAGAAACTGGGTGAAGAACCCGAGGTCGCAACTGCCGTTAAAGAGCAGTATCTGCCTGATGGCGAAGAGAGCGATCTGCCTTCATCACGTCTGAGTGCACTCGTCGCCATGTCAAACAAGCTCGATACGCTGCTGGGTATGTTCAGCATCAACGAGATCCCTACAGGTTCGCGTGATCCGTTCGCCCTTCGCCGCGCTGTCAACGGCCTGATCCGCATCTCTAAGGCGCATAAGCTGCCGTTTGACATCACGCAGACGATGGCAACGCTTGGCAGGAACTATGAAAACATCGACTTCGAGAAACTGGAGACCTTCTTCCTGGAGCGTGTCAACCAGTTCTACTCGGTCAACCCTTCCATCGTCAAGGCGGTCCTCTCCTCGGGTGAGCGCGAACTGCTTGCTATCGACGCCAAGATCGCCGCGGTGGACACCATGGTCCAAAGCAGCGACTTCGCCTCTATCTTCTCCACTTTCAAGCGCGTTGCGAACATCACCAAAGATGTCGATATGTCGCAGGAGCTTGCCATTGACGCGGGACTCTTTGAAGGCAAAGACGAAAAAGCGCTCTTTGAGGCGTACTCTGCTGTCACGGCGCAGAGCTATGAGAGCTACGAAGCCAACCTCGATACACTCTTTGCGCTTAAGCCCCAGCTTGATGCGTTCTTTGACAACGTAATGGTCAACGCGGAAGACGAAGCGGTCAAGAACAACCGCAAAGCGCTCATCGGCTCTGTCTACAAGAGCTTCCTCTCCATCGCGGACATCAAAGAGATCAGTGTTTGATATAGCCGTTATCGGAGCCGGCATCAACGGATGTTCGGCTGCGTATTTTCTGCATCAATCCGGTCTCAGTGTCGTCCTTATCGATAAAGAGGGCATTGCTGCCGGCGGCAGCGGGGCTGCAGGTGCTTTCATCTCCCCGAAATTCTCCAAGAGCGGCCCCCTCAAAGAGGTGGTGGAAGAGGCGTACAGCTTCTCGCTCGGATTTTACAACGCAAACTTCCCCGAACATATCATCAACGCACCATTATTGCACATCGCAAAATATGACGATGAAGATGCCAAAGTCGCCGCATTCAAAGCGTCTACGACACTGGATATAGGCGAACCGCCGCCCGAGACGCTTGCGCTCTTGCATGATGAGCCCAAAGCGCATGAGTCGGTCTATCTCCAGCAGAGCGCAGTCGTTGACGCGGCTGCCATGTGCGAAGCGCTCTGCCGCGATGTCGTCTATCTAAACGAAGAGATCGATGATCTCCTCTATGAGGATGGCTGCTGGAGTGTCGGAAGCGTCAAAGCAAGGCGCGTTGTTTTGGCGACCGGCGCGTACAGAAAACTGATAGACGAGGAGTATATAAAGCTCCGTCCGGTCTGGGGGCACCGTATCGATGCGAAGATCGGTGTTCAGATGGATGCCATTGTGCACCATCTGCTCTCCATCTCCGTTACCAAGCCCGACGGGACGGTCGGTATCGGGGCAACCCATGATGTACATTTCCACCCCGATGCGGGCGAGGAGTACGATCTTGAAACCGGCCGCAAAGAGTTGCTGGAAAAAACACGCGCGACACTGAAACTGGATGCGATAGACGTCGTGCGAGACTACACCGGCCTGCGTTCGGGGACAAATGACTATATGCCGATCATCGGTCCCCTTGTAGACACGGAAGCCTCGCTTGCGGCGTTTCCGGAGCTCCTTCAGGGAGTCAAGACAACTAAACACCTGACATATCACCCGGAGGTATATATGATAAACGGAAGCGGCGGCTACGGCTATGTGCTGGCACCCTATCTGGCACAGAAGCTATGCGAACATATCGTCAATGACGCGCCTTTTGACGCGTCTCTTCTGCCGGAACGTTTTTTCTACCGCAGCGTAAAGCGAAGGGGCTAGAGTATGCTCATATATTTTGCAGGCGTAGCACTTCTTCTCCTTTTTGTAGGCATTCTGCTGGGAACATACATATTCCAGCACCGTGCCGTTTTCGCACCGCGTTTTTACCGTGACGAGGAACTTGCACACGCATACCCTTCGCAGATGCATGCGGTCGAGCTCATTACCGATGAGAACGTCCGCCTTGAGGGTATCGTTTATGAACCTGAAAATCCCGATGCGAGCACCATTCTCTATTTCGGGGGCAGGGAGCAAGACAGTGTCGCGTCCATATACAGGTTTGCCGCCGCAATGCCCCACGTGCGCTGGATAACCTTTAACTACAGGGGATACGGTCAAAGCGGTGACAAGCCAACGGAGAAAAAACTCCTTAAAGATGCGCTGAAGACCATGGAGATGGTGGAGCAGCGCTACGGAAAACCAAGCGTGATGGGCTTCAGCCTCGGCGCGTCTATCGCGGCATATACAGCATCCAGGCGCCCCTGCGAGAAACTCTTTATGGTGGCGGGCTTTGACTCTATCGCTTCCATGGCCAAAGCGCGCTATCATTTCATTATCCCTTTTTTGATACGATATCGTTTTAATACCGCCGAGTATGTGAAGCGCGTCAATGTGCCGACATACCTTTTCGCCTCGATCGATGACAAGATTATTCCGATCGCGCATACGAGAGCCCTGAAGATAGAGATCAAAAAACTTGCGGAATATAATGAATATACCGGGTATGATCACAACTCTCTTCTTCTGAGCGAAGGCGTCATGAAAACCATTGAAAAGGCAGTCAGCAGGTGAGAAAAGAAGCAGTAGTATTACTCAATATGGGTGGGCCGAACAACCTTGAGGAAGTAGAGCTCTTTTTAAAGAACATGTTCAGCGACCCCAATATCCTGACGATGAAGAGCTCGCTGATGCGCCGTTTCGTCGGCGGGATCATCACGCTTCTTCGTGCCGAGCAGGCACAGGAGATCTACCGTGAACTCGGCGGAAAATCTCCCATTGTCGGGCACACAAAGCAACTGGTCGACGCACTGGCCCAGAAGCTTGGCGATGACGTGATCGTCGATTTTGCGATGCGTTATACGCCGCCGTTCGCCGATGAAGTCGTGGAGCGTCTAAAAGCCGAAAACATCGAGCATGTCTATCTTATCCCGCTTTATCCGCAGTACTCGACGACGACGACCAAGTCATCGCTGGAGGACTTTGAACGCGCAATGCATGAGCACGGACTTGATGCCGTGACCTACGAGGTCAAGCACTTCTTCGAGAATGAGCACTACAATGCGTGCATCCTTTCGCGTATCAAAGAGTCTCTGGGCGATGCCAATCCTGCTGAATATGAGCTTATCTTCTCCGCACACGGCCTGCCGCAGAAGATCGTCGACAAGGGTGACCCGTATCAGCGTCATGTGGAGCGCCACGTCGATATCCTGAAAGGGATGCTTGCGGATGAAGGCCTGAACTTCTCTGACGTACGCCTCGCGTACCAGTCCAAAGTCGGCCCGATGCAGTGGCTTGAGCCATCACTGGAGCAGAGCATCAAAAAGGTACGATGGGGACAGGGACTGATGATCTTCCCTATCGCCTTTACCATCGACAACTCAGAGACAGTATTTGAACTCGGTGTCGAATATAAAGAGTTCGTGGATGAGATGGGCCTTGAGAACTACAAAGTCTGCAAATGCCCCAACGAGCATCCGCTGTTCATAGAAGCACTTACCGAGATCTACGAGAAGATGAAATAGGGCACTCACCATGCAGAAGCTTGTCATCTTTGATATGGACGGTACGCTCATCGACTCGCAGCATGACAT
>JBFEWT010000180.1:0-3233 GCA_041546225.1 Sulfurimonadaceae bacterium | reverse complement strand
TGTAAGCAACATCGGTTAGTTCCCGCTGCAACTGCGCGATCTCGACGGAACGCTGCTGTGAAAATCCTGTAAAGAGAGGAACCTCGTAGGCGATTCCGGCACTGAAAAGATCTTGCGTCGTAGGCACTGCGGCAGGGTTGCTGAACCCGGTCGGCGTTAACGGCGCGAGGGTACGTGGAAGATTATAGTGCGTATATGACGCGACGGCATCGACGCTTCCGAACATAGCTGAACGCTGTTCGTCCAGCGCTGCCTTTGAAAACCCGCTGCTCGCGTGCTGCTTTTGCAGTTGCGGGTTGTTCTGTAGGGCGAGTGCGACACTCTGCTCAAGGCTGAGTGCCATAAGCGCGGGTGCAGCGAGTGCAATAAGGAGAAAAATTTTGGACATTTATTCCATCCTGATACCGCTTCGAGGGTATGAAGCTGATTTCAGGGATTATAGAATGTGTATGTTAGGGGAACGTTAATGAGAAGCTGGAGCCTTCGTTTACTACAGAGCGCAGTTCCAGTCTGATCTGCATCGCATCGCATAGACGTTTGACGATATCAAGGCCGATACCACTGCTGTTGGCGTGCTCACTATAGGAGCGTTCAAAGACTTTTTCAGGCTCTTTGATGCCGATGCCGCTGTCTTCGATGGTAAGGGTGTTGTTTTCGGTACGTATGGTGATGAAGCCTTTTTCTTTGTTGTATTTGCAGGCGTTGGAGAGCAGATTGGTCAGGATCTGGCGCAGTGCATGGGCGTTGAGAGAGGCATAGAAATGCTGACACTCAACATTGAATGTAAGCTTCGGATAGAGCGCTTTATGTGTGGCGACTACTTCATTTACAATAGTGCAGATATTGGTCCTATCAAGCTGAAAAGTCTCCTCTTCGAGAAGGGTGGTAAGGTTGGTATGGAGTTTGGATATGTCACGTACATTTTTTTTCATACGCTCATAGGCTTTGTTCTTGCGGCATGAGGACTCTTTTTCCAAAAGTTTCATGCTCAGTAAAATCGAGGTGATGGGCGTATTCAGGTCATGGATAAGGTCTTTGGCGAAGCGGTCCAGCCTGGAGATGGTCTGCTGCATGGGGTAGAGCGCACTGCGTGCAAGCAGGTAGCTGATGAGAGCGAAGAGCGCCATCAGTGCAAATTGCACGGCGATGATCGTCAGTTTGATCTGATGACTCTCCTGTGTGAAGGCATCGGTACTTTTGCGTATGCGCAGGTAGTTGCCGTCCCAGTTATGGGGAACGTACTTTTCAAAATAGCCCTGTGTAACATGAAAATTATCCATGGAGAATTCGGCAAACTCTTTTTGAACGATGATATGGGTTATGTGAGGGTCCGAGTAGTTCCCTTCGCTCATCTTGTAGCGTCTCGCATAGTCGATAAGCTGAAAATTTTCCGCTTCTATTAAGTGCTGCTTCTGTTCTTCATAGTAGAAAAAGCCCGAGATCAGGATGAGCAGGGAAACACTGCCGAAGTAGATTGAAAAGAATTTCCAGAACGCTTTTTTTTCATGGGTTAGCAAGGCGGTATCCTGTCCCTTTGATGGTCTGAATGTTTAGGCCGATTTTACGCAGTTTGTTGATGTAGACACGCAGTGCACCCTCACTCGATTCGCTGCCGCCTCCGAGTTCAAAGAGGATATTTTCTTTGGTCAGGGTCGTGTCGAGGTGTTTGAAAAAAAAGGCGGCGATTTTTTTCTCGCTGGGTGTCAGTGTTACAAATGTGTCGGATTTGTAAAGCTCGTCTTTAGTGAGATCATAACGGAACTCGCCTGCTTCTATAAAGTTATTGCGGGTATGAAAGTGTCTTTTCAGCAGGGCGTTAATGCGTACGAGCAGTTCGTCAAAATCGAAGGGCTTTTTAATGTAGTCATCGGCACCGACATCAAATCCCCGTGAAAGCGAAGCGATGTCGCTGAGCGATGTGATGAAGATCGCCGGTGTTGTATTACCGGAATCACGCAGACTTTGCAGTAGTTCGAAGCCGTTGAGGTTTGGCACGTTGACATCGAGCAGGAGCAGGTCGAATGAGCGTTTGAAGGTTAGGTCGAGTGCCTGCTCCCCATCTGCTGCCCAGACAATGCTGAACGCTTCATCTTCCAGCAATTCAGTAAGGCCTTCTGCCAGTGTTTCGTCGTCTTCGACCAGAAGTATAGTTGCCATCAGTTCGCTTTACAGGTGCATAAACTGCGAGAGTATGATGATGGCAACGATAAGCGTGAAGGGGAGTTTGTGGCTTTTGAAAACAAAGGGGTTGATACCGAAGAACTTCTGGTTAAAGCCGCGCAGACCAAGCCAGAGGCCGAAAAAGGCTTTCAGACTCAGTAGAATCTGAAATGAACTGAGTCCCGCATCGCTTATGTCTCCGAATACCTGGCTGATGAGATAGAGTCCCGTTCCCACTGCCACCAGCAGGGCGTAGGGAACGACTTTTCGCACATGCATCATGATCGCTTCGCGCGCTTTGGCATGCTCCTCTTTGCTGAGTGAGCGCGGCATTTTCGAGAGGAAGAACATATCGACAAAGAGAAAACCGCCGTAGATGAACGCCGAGAGCAGGTGGATGGTGAGGATGAGTGTGTAGATGATAGGATGCCCTTTAAAGTATATCTGGCAAATTATACTGCGAAGAGGATGAAAAAACGATGATCTACGTCAAGATGAAGCAGCCGTGCTACTGCTTCTTATAAACCTTCAGAATGTTATCGACGCTTTTTTTATCCAGTGTTTTGGAAAGCTCCGTTTTCAGTTTTGCTTCGCTGGAGGGTTGAAGCATTTTAGCCGTTGCCGGTACGATCCGCTTCTCCTTTGCGATGCTCAGCAGCAGTGCTTTGTTGGCATCTTGTGCGTTGTTGACATCAGCTGCTTTGATCTCGAAGTTCTTATACCCTGAAAAGCCCGAAACGGCCACGGCTACAACGCAGGTCCCCATGTAAAAGCGTATGGTCTTGTATTTTTCGGGATCGGTCCCTTTCTCAAGACGGCTGATAATGATCCCCATCCAGAAAATAGCGAATATCGCGACACCGCTGCAGCCCACTGCCGCCAGCCTGACCATGAGGTCACTCATCTGTGCACTATCCATAAGAGACTCCTATAATAGGGAGTTTAGCACACTCTTTGGAAAAGTGTGATTATTTTACTCTATGAAAATATATTATTAATGATTTATTGTATCACGCGATGAATTTGTGAGAAAGTGAGGCGTACTTTTCAGCCTTGGCATCCTTTATATCTTT
>JBFEWT010000184.1:0-3109 GCA_041546225.1 Sulfurimonadaceae bacterium | reverse complement strand
TCGCGCGTGGGCGTCTGTATCGACACCTGCCACATGTTCACCGCAGGCTATGACATCCGCACCAAAGAGGCGTACGACATCACGATGGCGCAGTTTGAGAACATCGTCGGTTTCAAGTATCTCATGGGGATGCACCTGAACGACTCCAAGCCCGATCTGGGTTCGCACGTCGACCGTCACGACTGCATCGGCAAAGGAAAGATAGGCCTGGAAGCGTTCCGCTACATCATGAACGATGAACGTATGGATGATATTCCGCTGATCTTAGAGACGATTGATGAGAGTATATGGGCGCAGGAGATAAAGTTGCTTTATTCTCTGCAGGAGCAGTAAGCTAGTGCTTACTGTTTGATCACCGTCGGGTCGGTGACGAGGATGGCTGCTGCGTTGGAGCCGATGAACGATGCCATCTGGGTATGGATCTCGACCGTTGCGGCAGGGCTGTACTGAGGATCAAGCGGGGAGCGGTGTTCGCCCTCAGTCAGGCGCGTCGCCGTTTTGGTCGTGGCCGGGATTACGAAGCCCGGTACTGCAGCGTCGATGTCAACTGCACCGACAAGCATCAAGAACGGGTCGGTTCCCGTAAGCGGTGCGGTGGCAACGGCGTTGGGGATGTGCTGGTCGCCCGAGCCGTCGCTGCCGTTGCCGATCGCTTCAAAGAAGAGCATCGGCAGCGGTTTCGCTCCGATGCTGAGGGCATAGTTCGCCGGATCGGTATCGTCGATAACGGTCTGAGCGGCAACCAAAAAGCTCTCATACTCGCTCGTACCCTTTATGACTCCTTTGGCCGCCAGCCCCGCTTCGAGTGTCGGACCGAACACGGCAGAGTTGTTGAGCAGCTGCATGATGCCCTGTCCCGGCATGGCGAGTGTCGCGGTCTGCAATGCAGTCGTATGGTCGAGATAGCCTATAGAAGCGATGGTCCCAAGCGAGTGTGAGACGAAGTGCACATGCGTCGTGTCGAACTTCACGCCGAGCGCACTGCCGAGCGCACTCTCGAGCTGAAGCAGATCGGAAGTGGTCTGGCGCATGTTGTCGCGCGTGGTGAGCAGGCTGAGCAGGTTCATATAGTGCGCACCGGTGGAGTCGATGATCCCATCAGGCACTTCGGCGATGATGTTGAAATCGGCGTCTTCGGTCACGACATCGATATCAAACGTACGCTCGATACCTGCCATGTAAAACGGATTGATCGAGGTGTTGGTCTCGGTGATGCCGTGCAGCGGCAGGTCGATGGCGATAGCGGCATAGCAGTTCGCGGCGAAGGTCTCCGCATAGGCGAGCAGGTCGCTGCGCTGGCGGGTGATACCGTGCTGGTAGATGATGACCGGCCAACCGGCTGCGGGTTCCGCGCCGCAGCCGTTAGGTACGGTGGCGACGGCCGGGATGGTGACGTTGGCTTCTATGAGCGGTAGGCTGCTGCCCGTTTCAAAGCCGAAACGCCCCTGCAGTGCAGGAAGCGGGTTCGCAGCTGATGCCTGCGGCATATACTGCGGCAGGTTGGAGAGGCTGCCGAAATAGACGTCGGCAATGCCTGCAAGCGAGGGAACAAACGTCTGGGTAGTGCCCCCTGTAGGTGCCAGACCCAGCTGTGCCTGCATCGAACTCCCCGCCAGCGCCGCCTGTACCTCACCGATGCTTTGCGTTGCGAAACTCCAGGTCATGACGATCTCTTCGCGCGTGACGCCCTGTGCCTCGGCCTGGGCGATCATCAGCTGGGTCAACTGACGCAGCCCTTCGATCTGCAATGCATCCTCAAGCGTCATATCGACGGTCGGGTTTCCCTCTCCGTCGATGAGCGCATCCGCAGAGAGCAGAAGGGAGGTGGCGACATCGGGAGCAAGAGGATAGCCCGCGTCGTCGACGATGCCGTTTGTGAGAACGACCATGTAGTTGCTGCTGCTTGCGAGCGGTTTAAGCGGGAGGATGACGATCTTCGAGCCGTTAAGCGTGGCGAAATAATCGACGCCGAACGTCAGCTCAGCCTCAAAACCGACCACCATGGGAACCGGATGGGTCGCGTTGGAGTCTGTGGCAACTACTTTATAGAGGTGAACGTTGCCCGGCAGTGTGGAGGCGTTGACCTCACCCGTAAAACTTACCGAGATCGGTGCCGTTGTGGAAAAACCGTCGAGTACGTTGAGCGCTTCTTTAAGCGAAGCATCGCTGTCGACCGGTTCGTAAGGGATATTAAGCGTCCCGTCACCAGCATCGTCCGTGCTTGCGCTGTTGGGTGCGAAGAGGATGTCGTTGGGGTAGGGGATGTCGCTGTTATCGCTGTCCATAACGACATAGGCACCGGCTTGCGGCGCTTCGACAGTGACTTCTCCATCGGTGCCACAACCGACCAGAAACCATACGGCAAAGGTCATGATAAGTAGCTGTTTCATAGATGCTCCTGTGTAGTTATGGTCCAATTATAGCGCCAGCTGATTTAAGAGTTTCTTGGGACGGAATCTCACAAATAAGGTGATAAAGGATTTCATATCAAAAGATTCGCTATTATATCCCATGTTGAAGTTTTATTTTTTATCAGGAAGCAACTATGAATAAAATACTGACTGTGTCGCTTGCGGCTGCGACTGCCGTAATGGCTGCGGGCTATAAGATACCGGAATCTTCATTGAAAGCAGTGGCACTCTCTTCTGCCAATGTCGCCAATGCCTATGGTGCGGATGCATCGTACTACAACCCGGCCAATATGGTCTTCAATGACAAGCAGCAGAGTATAGAAGTTGACCTGACATATATCGGTCTGGGCGGTTCAACGTTTACGGGGACGGCAAACGGGGACAGTTCGGGTGCTACATCCGAAGCGGAGAACTTCCTGGTCCCGGCTCTTTTTTATGTCTCCGATCAGGAAGATGATCTCAGGTTCGGTGTGAGTATCGTCTCCCCGGCGGGCCTTACAAAGCGCTGGGACGAACAGCCCGCAAAAGCATCGGCGGAAGAGTTCACCCTGCAGACGATCGAGCTCAACCCGAGTGTCGCCGTTCCTGTCGGCGACAAAGCGGCAGTGGCGGCGGGTGTTCGTTTTGTTCACAGTTCCGGCGTGGTTAAAAGCAGTTCGGTCATCTCGCGCGAGATGAACGGATAGTCGAAAGATATA
>JBFEWT010000082.1:0-10055 GCA_041546225.1 Sulfurimonadaceae bacterium | reverse complement strand
CGTGCGCCGCCGAGTAGGTGGAAGTGGAGGTGTTGGACTTCCTGGCCGCCGTTTTCGCCGACATTGGTGATGACGCGGTAGCCGGAATTTTTGATGCCGACGTGTTCGGCGACCTGCTGCATAAAGGTCGTCATGTTCGCCATCATCTCGGCGGAGACGTCGATGAAGCTGTCGACATGTATTTTAGGGATGACAAGGATATGGACGGGAGCTTTCGGGTTGATGTCGTGAAAGGCGATGAAATCGTCGTTTTCCATGACAGGGTTTGAAGGGATTTCTTTGTTTACGATTTTACAGAAGATACACATGGTGATGGTCCTAAAATATATTTTTAAAGTGACGTTATTGTAACACAATGAAATTGATTTTCATCTCTTTTGGTGCCTGAATTACGACCTATTCGTAATCTTCAAGCTATTTATAAAAGAGATTTGATTAAAATACGCGACAACTAAAGAAACTGGAGACTCTATTGAAAGAGTGGTATGACGCAATAGAAACCGCCGATACAGTAGAAAAGCTCGAAGAGCTGCGTATCGCCGTGTTTGGAAAAAAAGGGGTTTTGGCAGCAGAATTCGCGAAGATGAAAACGGCATCGAACGAAGAGAAAGCTACCATAGCCAAAGAACTCAACATCCATAAAGGCAAGCTAACGGCCCTGTTCACTGAGCGCAAGAATGTTCTGATGACGCTGGAGCTCGAACGCGCGATGAAAGCCGAAGCGATCGACGTGACGCTTTTCTCACCGACATCCGAGCGCGGTGCACTCCACCCGGTCATGGAGACTATGGATCGTATCGTCGATTATTTTACGGCGATGAACTTCTCGGTCAACACCGGGCCGATGGTCGAAGACGATTTCCACAACTTTGAAGCGCTGAACCTGCCGAAGTACCACCCGGCGCGCGACATGCAGGACACCTTCTACTTCAAAGACGAGATGCTGCTGCGTACCCATACCTCTCCTGTGCAGATCCGTACGATGATGAACACCAAACCGCCCATCCGCATGATCGCGCCGGGCGCGGTATTCCGCCGCGACTACGACCTGACACACACGCCTATGTTCCACCAGGTGGAGGGTCTGCTGGTCGACGAAGAGGGCAAGGTCTCGTTTGCAAACCTGAAGTTTATCCTCGAAGACTTCCTCAAATACATGTTCGGTGATGTCGAGGTGCGTTTCCGTCCCAGCTTCTTCCCCTTCACCGAGCCTTCGGCTGAAGTCGATATCAGCTGTATCTTCTGCGGCGGCGACGGCTGCCGCGTCTGTTCGAAAACGGGCTGGCTTGAGGTTCTGGGCTGCGGTATCGTGGACCCGAACGTCTTTAAAGCGGTCGGTTATGAAAATGTCAGCGGCTACGCCTTCGGCCTCGGTGTAGAACGTTTTGCGATGCTTATCCACCATATCGGGGATCTGCGTTCACTCTTTGAAGGCGATGTAAGATTGTTGGAGCAGTTCAAATGATTGTCACTAAAAGCTGGTTAAACGAGTGGATCGACCTAAACGGGATCACCACCGAAGATCTTGCCAAGACCTTTAACGCGATCGGTCTGGAAGTCGACCGTGTACACAGTTATGAAGTACCCAAAAAGGTCGTTTTCGGAAAAGTCCTCGAGTGCGAACGCCACCCCGATGCGGACAAGCTTAATGTCTGCCGTGTCGATGTAGGTACGAGCACGCGTCAGATCGTCTGCGGTGCGGCAAACGTACGCGCCGGCCTGACAGTCGCCGTAGCGACCATCGGTGCGGAGATGCCCGGCGGACTGAAGATCAAGCCGGTCAAACTGCGCGGTGTCGACAGCGAAGGTATGATCTGTTCATCCACCGAAGTCGGCCTGCCGAAGATGAACGACGGCATCATGGAACTCGATGAGAGCCTCGGCGCGATCACATTGGGCGAAGAGCTTTGCGAAAACCCCTATTTCAGTGATGACCTGATCGAGATCGAACTGACGGCTAACCGCGGTGACTGTCTCAGCATCTACGGTATCGCAAGAGACCTCTCCGCGGCATATGACCGTCCTCTCAAGGAACTGGTGTACGATGATGATGCTGAACGCCGTGTCGGTATCGGACGAATCCTTCAGCTGTCGCATACAGATGCGCTCAACGTCAACCTCCGCTACCGCGCGGTCGACCTCAAAGCGCTGGAAAACCCGTTCTTGCTGAACCTGCGTCTCGCGCAGGTAGAAGAAGAGCGTCCCAATGCCGTCGAGTCGCTGCTTTATTATGCGACATACAGCAGCGGGGTGATCCTTCGTGCCTATGACTTCAACTTTTTCACAGAGAAAGACGAGCCGAAGGCAAAGGTCGCACTAAAGCAGGATGAAAACGGCTATGCGGCGATCTACCACAATGAAAAAGCATCGACGGTCGGTATCGTCCAGGAAGATGCCTCGCGCGTGAACGATGAGACGTCGACGGTTCTTATAGAAGCGAGTTATATCCCGCCGGATGTCATCTCCAAGAAGATGGCCGAAACGAAGATAGAGAGCGGACCGCTCTTCTACCGGACATCCCGCGGCAGCGAGCCGCGTCTCGACCTGGGACTGAAATATTGTCTCAGCCTCTTTGAAGCGAACTCCGAGTCGTCTGTCTACGGCGGCAGTATCGAGTTGTGCGACTCGTATGAGGAGCAGGTCGTAAGCATCAGCGTCGATGAGATCAACGCCTTTATCGGTCAGACGATCGACAAGACGAAGATCACGCAGCTGCTCAAGAACCTTGGTTTCGATATCGGCAAGTCCCAGGGCGAAAGCTTTATCGTCGCGGTACCGCGTTTCCGCCATGATATTACGAACAAACAGGATATCGTCGAAGAGATCGTCCGCATGGTCGGTATCGACAACATCCAGTCCAAGCCGTTTGTATTTGCAGAGGCAGACCGTATCGGCGGCGATGACTACATCAACTATAAAAAACGCAGAACCTACCGTCATCGTGCGGCACAAAGCGGCTTCTACGAGACGGTCCATTTCGTCTTCAATGAGCGTGAACGCCTTGAAAAACACGGGTTTACCTGTATAGATCGTTCCAAAGAGCTGCTTAACCCTATCGTCAATACGATGGACACGCTGCGCCCGACACTGCTGCTCGGCCTGGTCGATGCCGCGGCACAGAACGTGAAAGTAGGGGCGAAGCAGGTCTGCCTGTTTGAGATCGGTTCCGTTTTTGACAGCGTACGCAGCGAGTCGGTGAAGATGGGCATGATCTTCAGCGGCGATGCAGACCGTGAGCGTCTGGGCAACAGCGGAAAACCGCAGGCAGTCGATTTTGACCGCTTTACGCAGAAGATCGCTGATGTGATCGGTGATTTTGAACTGCGCGAACATACGGCGGCGCATGCGCTTGCAAACCCGTACCAGTCTGCAGAGATCGTTATCGAGGGCAAAGCCGTCGGTGCGCTTTTCAAACTGCACCCGACAATCCAGGATGCGTACGACCTTGATGCGACGTACCTGTGCGAGCTTGATTTTGATGCCCTGCCGTACGGACTTGCAGAGGCGAAGGCCTTCTCTAAATACCAGGCGTCGTTCCGTGACCTGAGTGTCGTCATGCCCGAGAGCATGGCGTTTGAGCAGATCAAGCAGGTAATTGAGAAGAGCAAGAGCGACGAAGTCGTCCGATACTATCCTGTTGACCGCTACCGCGATGAGAACCTGGGCGAAAATGTCAGCCTGACGCTGCGCTTTGTCCTGCAGTCGGCAGAGAAGACCCTTGAAGAAGAAGATATCACTTCGGCGATGAGCGGTATGCTCGGTGCGCTTGAAAGTGAACTTGGATTGAGTCTGCGATGACAAAGGTAACGGTAAGCCCTGCAGAGGCATTCACTTTTAAAAGCGATGCTATCGCACCGGATAAGTCCATCTCGCACCGCAGCGCCATGTTTGCGATGCTGGCAGAAGGCGAAACGGTCGTGACGAACTTCCTGCGCGGCGAAGATACGATGAACACACTGCGTATCGTCGAACAGCTCGGTGCGGAAGTCACTGATGACGGGACGACGATCACTATCCGTTCGACGGGTATTCAGGAGACCGAGGAGATCCTCGACTGCGGCAACTCGGGTACGGGAATGCGCCTTTTCTGCGGTCTGCTGGCATCGGCGGAAGGCCACTTTATCCTTACGGGTGACGAATACCTCAAGCGCCGCCCGATGAAACGTGTAACGCAGCCGCTGCGCGAGATCGGTGCGAAACTCGACGGCCGTGCGAACGGCGAGCTTGCACCGCTGAGTATCCGCGGCGGCAAGCTTCAGGCATTTGACTATGTCAGTCCGATCGCGTCGGCGCAGGTCAAGAGTGCGATGATCCTTGCAGCGCTGCACGCCAACGGACCGTGCTGTTACAGCGAACCGGAACTCAGCCGCGACCATACCGAGCGTATGCTCAAGGGGATGGGCGCAACGATCGAGACCAATGCGCTGGTCACTGTTATCGAACCGCTCAGCGGGCTTTTGAAGCCGTTGAAGATCCGCGTTCCTGCCGATCCTTCAAGCGCATTTTTCTTTGCCGTTGCCGCGGCGATAACACCGGGTGCCGTCGCCGTCCTTGAAGGGGTGACCTTTAACCCGACACGCATCGAAGCGTTCAAGGCGCTTGAGCGTATGGGCGCGGAGATCACCTACGACCTGAGCGAAGACAAGTATGAACCGATCGGTACCATCACGGTCAAGAACGCGCCGCTGCATGCCATTACGGTTGAGCGCAACATCGCATGGCTTATTGACGAACTGCCGGCACTCTCCATCGCCATGGCGTGTGCAGAGGGCGTGAGTGTCGTCAAAAATGCCGAAGAGCTCCGTGTCAAAGAGAGTGACCGCATCAGCACCGTGGTCGAGAACCTGCGTGCGTGCGGCATCGAGGTAGAAGAACATGATGAGGGCTACGCTGTAACAGGCGGTACGCTCAAGAAAGCGACCGTCGACAGTTACGGAGACCACCGTATCGCGATGAGCTTTATTATTGCCGGGTTGCGTTGCGGTATGGAGGTGACGGATGTCGACTGTATCCAGACCTCGTTCCCGAACTTTTTCGACCTGCTCGGACAGATTACAAAAGTAGAATCATGAAGATAAAGCTGGCGGAGAACTACGGCTTCTGTTTTGGTGTCAAGCGCGCCATCAAGATCGCAGAGGATAACCAGAGCTCCGCCACTTATGGACCGCTCATCCACAACGCCAAAGAGATCGCCCGTCTTAAAAACGATTTTAACGTCGCGCTGGTCGAAGATATCAAAGACTTTAAACCGGGTCAGACCGCCGTCATTCGAACACACGGTATCCCTAAAAACGAGCTTCAGCATCTTCAGGAACAGGATGTGAACGTTATTGACGCGACATGCCCGTATGTCACCAAACCGCAGCAGATCTGTGCGGAGATGAGCGAGCAGGGCTATGACGTCGTCATCTTCGGCGATGATGAACACCCCGAGATCAAGGGGGTGAAGAGCTATGCGGCCAACGGTGCGCATGTCGTCCTGGATGTCAGTGACCTTGAAAAGATCCATCTGCGCGAGCGCGTTGCAGTCGTGGCACAGACCACCCGCAAGATCGAAGAGTATCAGAAGATCGTCAACTACCTGATGCTCCACCACAAGGAAGTGCGCGTTTTCAATACCATCTGCAATGCGACATTCGAGAACCAGGATGCCGTGCGTTCGCTCTCTGCCGAGGCGGATATTATGATCATTATAGGCGGTAAGAACTCATCCAATACCAAGCAGCTTCACTCCATTGCGAAATCGCAATGCGGCGATAGTTACCATATCGAATCAAAAGAGGACCTCGACCCGTCATGGTTTGAGGGAAAAGGGCTCTGCGGTATCAGTGCGGGCGCTTCGACACCGGACTGGATCATCCAGGAAGTCATTGAGACGATCGAGGCTATTAACGCGTAACTGCGCATCTATCGTCCGTCACACTCCCTGTACATAGTTCTTTTTGATACACTTTGTACGACTTTCCCCCGATTCTTCTTCTTTAAATATACAAATAAAAGCAATTTTTTGATATAATCACCCAATTTTTAGTTACAAGGGAATAGGTATGGCTTTCGATAACGAAGCATTTGAAGAAGAGAATTTTGCCGAGATGCTTGAGGCGTCGTTTAAAGAACAGGAATCGACGCGCATCACAGAGGGTGAGATCGTAGAGATACAAGAAGATGACAACCGTGCACTCGTAGGTGTTGGTGAAAAACTGGAAGGTATGATCAACCTTGACGAGATTCGCGGTGAGAACGGGGAACTGCTTTTCAATGTCGGTGACAAGATTTCAGTAATGGTTATGGGACACTACAACGAGCGTCCGAAGATTTCGTACAAAAAAGTGCTTGAGCAGAAGAAAACACTTGATTTCATCAAGGCGCACAAAGACGATTACGAGAACCTCGTTATCGAAGGTGAGATCACCAAGCAGAACCGCGGCGGCTATGTTATCGAAGCGGACGATGTCAACTTCTTTATGCCGCGTTCACTCGCTGCATTCAAAGAGAGCGATCAGGCGCTAGGCCGTACGGTCAAGGCTCAGGTCATCAAGATCGATGAGAACGAAGCGTCTATCGTTGTCTCTCGCCGCAAACTCTTCAATGAAGAGCGCAAGAAGAAAAAAGAGATCATCGATGCACTGATGGAAGAGGGTACTGTTGTCGAAGGTACTATCAAGAAGATCACCAGCTACGGTATGTTCGTAGATGTGGGCGGCGTTGACGGTCTGGTTCACTACAACGAGATCAGCTACAAAGGTCCTGTTAACCCATCAAAACTCTACAAAGAGGGCGACACTGTCACGGTTAAAGCGATCGCTTACGACAAAGACAAGCGTCACCTTTCACTCTCAATCAAAGCGGTTCAGTCTGATCCGTGGAAAGAGATCGAAAGCGAGCTGGAAGAGGGTGATACTATCACTGTTACTGTCAGCAATATCGAACCTTACGGCGTATTCGTCGACCTTGGTAATGACATTGAAGGTTTCCTTCACATCTCCGAGATCACGTGGGACAAAAACATCAAGCACCCTAAGGACTACCTGACACTTGGTGAAGAGATCGATGTCGAAGTCATCGAGATCAACCCTGACACGCACAAACTGCGTGTATCTCTGAAGCGTCTTCTTCCTAAGCCGTTCGATGAGTTCATGAAGAAACACCGCGAGGGTGATGTCGTTACCGGTACGGTTACATCACTGACTGATTTCGGTGCATTCGTCAAGATCGAAGGCGTTGAAGGCCTTCTTCACAACCAGGACGCATCATGGGAGAAAAACACTACGTGTAAAGATTTCCTAAAGAGCGGTGACGAAGTCGAAGTGAAGATCGCGAAGATCAACGAGCAGGACCAGAAGATCTCTCTTAACCGCAAAGTGCTTCAGGAAAGCCCGGTTGAGAAGTATGCTGCTGCGCATAAAGTCAACGAAGTCGTTACCGGTAAAGTCCGTGACGTCAAAGACTTCGGTGTATTCGTTTCTATCGAAGACGGTGTTGACGCACTGATCCGTAACGAAGACCTTGCTCCGCTTGAGAAAGAGGAGATCGAAGCCGGTCAGGACATTGAAGCGGTTATCGCGGTAATGGACGTACAGCGCGACCGTATCCGTCTTTCTGTAAGAAAACTTGAGCGTATCAAAGACCAGGCGATGCTTGAAGAGATCAACGATGAAGAGTCTCACAGCCTTGGCGACCTGATCAAGGATCAGTTGAAGTAATTTCATGCAGCGCATTGCATATTGGCTTACCCCGCTCATTGCAATCGGCGTTGCCCTGTTCATTACTATATTTTTGGTTCAGATCAATCGTTCTGAACCGATACCGACACTTCAGCCGGCTCCTATCAATCCCGACTATGTAACGAAAGCCTTGCCTAAAAAACGTTGGCTTGATACCCTGGCTGCAAGTGAACGGCACGGATACTTCTATCCGGTCAACGAGATCTTCATCGAGTTGGATCTCAACCAAAAAGCGGTGACTGAACAGATCTACAGACTCTCGGCAAAGCTGGATGACCCCTACCAGCTTTTCTGTCTGAAGCAGGAACTGAAACAGCACCGTTTGCGCTATTTTCTTAAAAAAGAGAAACACGGCATTGATCTATTGATCTACTCAAAAGAGCAGCAGAAGATGAAAGCCCTGGAAAAAAGATTGAAAACCTACCAAATTTCGGCGAAGATAACGCCATATAAAGAGGATAAACGATGGATAAGTACAAAGTAGTCGTTTGTGACCATATTCATGAGGCCGGACTGAAGATGCTTCAGGCCGACGACAAGATCGATTATGTATTTGCGGCGGATATCGATAAAACGGCACTGCTGGATGTCATCGCGGATGCCGACGTCGCCATTACGCGCAGTTCGACTGACGTAGATGAGAAGTTCATCGCGGCAGCTAAAAAGATGAAAGCCATCGTGCGCGCCGGTGTGGGTGTGGACAATGTCGACATCGTCGGCTGTTCGAAAGAGGGTATCATCGTCATGAACGTCCCGACGGCGAACACCATTGCCGCGGTGGAACTGACGATGACGCATATGCTTTCATGTATGCGTATGTTCCCGTATTCTCACGACCATCTGAAAAACCAGCGTATCTGGAAACGTGAGAAGTGGTACGGACACGAGCTCAAGGGCAAAAAACTGGGTGTTATCGGTTTCGGTAACATCGGCAGCCGCGTCGGTACCCGTGCGAAAGCCTTTGAGATGGACGTTGTCGCATATGACCCGTACATCCCTGCTTCCAAAGCGACAAACCTCGGTGTCTCGTACACTGAGAGCTTTGAGGAGATCCTTGCCTGTGACATCATTACGATCCACACGCCTAAAAACAAAGAGACTATCGGCATGATCGGTGCCGAAGAGATCGCCAAGATGAAAGACGGCGTCGTGCTCATCAACTGTGCACGCGGCGGCCTTTACGATGAAGAAGCGCTCTTTGACGGCCTCAAATCCGGCAAGATCCGTTTTGCGGGTATCGATGTATTCAATAAAGAGCCGGCGACAGATCACCCGCTGCTTGACCTTGACAACATCTGTGTCTCTCCGCACCTCGGTGCCAACACGTTCGAGTCGCAGTACAACATCGGTACACAGGCTGCCGAGAATGCGATCGAAGCAGCCAAAGGCATCGCCTTCCCGCATGCAATGAACCTCCCTATCGACGAGACGAAGATCCCTGCATTCGTCAAACCGTTCCTTGAGATGGGTCAGAAAGTCGGTTTCCTTGCCGCTCAGATGAACAAAGCGCCGCTTGTATCCATCAAAGTCAGCGGACAGGGCGATATCGCACAGTATGTCCAGTCCCTTGCGACCTTCGTTACCGTGGGTGCAATGGTCGAGAGCTCAGGCGATACCATCAACTACGTCAACGCGGATTTCATTGCCGAAGAGCGCGGTATCAAGATCGAGACGGAAGAGCTGCCTGACAGCAGTGTCTACAAAAACCTGATCACGGTCAAACTGACAACGGACAAAGATGTCGTAACGATCGCGGCAACGATGTTCGACGATGAAGTCCAGCGTATTGTCGATATTAACGGCTTTGCACTCGACATTGAGCCAAAAGGCAATATGATCATCTTTAAAAACACGGATGTTCCGGGTGTTATCGGTCAGGTCGGTACGATCCTCGCCAGCCACAACATCAACATCGCCGATTTCCGTCTCGGACGCCACAGCAAGCATAACAACGCACTTGCCATCATCCTCGTCGACAGTTCTGTCAGCGACGCGGCACTGCGCGAACTCTCTGCACTCGATGCCTGTCTGGGTGTCGATTACGCACGTCTGTAAACATAATAATTACGCGGCCGGTCTCCCGCCGGTGGCACTTTCTTCTCCGCTTACACTTCTTTAAAGCGAACTTTGACGTTTTTTTTAGTATATTATCTTTAATATTTGTTTCTATTTGTTAACTTAAATTTTAAAGACTTGTGATGCTCTATTTTAAAGAACGTTTTTACCTTTTAACATCTCAGCGTACTCTGCGTCTTTGCGGTAAGAAATAATTGCACCACAGAGGTGCCAAGAGCGCAGCCCGCTACTGACTACAGGAGCTGAAATAAACCT
>JBFEWT010000198.1:0-2786 GCA_041546225.1 Sulfurimonadaceae bacterium | reverse complement strand
GTAATGTTATGAAAATGTGAAATCAAAATAGAAAAAAACGTTATGGCAGGTGTTATTGAGAGAATAATGTGACACTAAAAGTGGAAGTGTATGTATTGAAAGAAGTACGGATGGGGAAAATCATTTCCCCCCGCGGCTTTTGGCTTTAAAGAGGACCGGTGTACCGGTAAAGTCAAAGTTTTCGCGCAGCTGATTGGCCAGGTAGCGGCGGTAGGTAAAGTGCAGGCCTTTGGGTTTGTTCATCACCAGTGCTATCTGTGGCGGACGAATATCATACTGGGTTGCGAAGTAGATGCGGATGACCTGGCCGTTTACAGACGGAAGGGTATGCTTTCTCAGCGCCCGCGTGATGACCTCGTTCAGCTTGGATGTCGGGATGCGCTGCGTGTAGTTCTCGTTGATCTTAAGCAGTTCGTCGTACATCTTGTGGATACGCTGTTTGGTCAGTGCGGAAACGGTGATGATCGGTGCGTAATGCAGGAACTTGAAACGGTCGCGTACTTCCTGGATGATCTTGTCATAGTCTTCGCTTGGAGCAATATCCCATTTGTTCAGGACGATAAGGCATGCAAGACGGTTCTGGTCGATGAGCCCGGCGATCTTTTCGTCAAGGTCTTTGAACGGTTCGCTGGCATCAAGTACGAGCAGGGCGATATCGGCATCGTCAAGCATCTTCTGTGTGCGCATAAGTGCGAACTTTTCAATACCGATGATCTTGCCGCGTCTGCGCAGCCCGGCAGTATCGATAAAGGTGATCTTCTTGTCTTGATACTCTATCGTCTCATCAATAGGGTCGATGGTCGTACCGGCTGTGGAACTGACGACAGAGCGCTCCTCTTTGAGCAGGGCGTTGAGCAGGGAGCTTTTACCCACGTTGACACGGCCGATAATCGCAACGCGGAAACTGTTCAGATCGGCTTCATCGTATTCGCGCATCGGTTCGGCGAGTTGGGCGCGTTCGGTGAGATCAAGTGCATCATAATCGATCTCTTCATCGTCATCATACTCTTCGTCATCCGTTTCATCATAGTTATCTACAATATCATCGAAGGCATCAAACGGCTCCTCTTCGGCGACCGGTTCCTCTTCCACTTTCGCGGATTCGGGAAGCTGTTGGGCTATCCATTCGACGAGTTTTACGATGTGGCGGTTATGTGAGACTGAAATACCGAAGATGTTGTCGGTACCGAACTCATAGTACTCCCACAGTTTCTCTTTGAGTTTGTCATTGTCTATCTTGTTAACGACAAGCGCAACGGCTTTTCCGAGTGATTCGAGCTCATAGAAGAGTTTTTTGTCATCTTCTTCAGGAAGCCCCTTCCCGTCGACCATGTAGAGGACAATATCTGCCTCGTGCGCAGCCTGAAGGGATTTTTCGCGGATGCGGTCAAAGAGTTCGCACCCTTTGTCCAGACCGCCCGTGTCGAGGAGTTCGACCTCTTTGTCGAGGATCTTTGCGACACGTTTTTTGACATCGCGCGTCGTACCGGCCTGTTCGGAGGTGATGGCGTCACGCTCTTTGACGAGACGGTTGAAAAGGGAGCTTTTACCGACATTAGGCCGGCCGATGATGGCGAGTTTTTTCATAATTACCCTGGTTGTATGATTTTCGATTAAAAATGGGTTATAAAATAGTTATACATAATTAATTGGTATCGCAATTATATCGAAAAGATACTGATAACACGCAGAGGTTCCCTGAGTGCCTGCAGCAGGAGTTTTAGAGCAGTTCGCTTTTCTCAGGTACGCTCTCAAGATAGAGCGATTGTGACGGGAAGGCGAAAGAGGCGCCGTTTTGTTCGACGATTTTCATGATCTCGAGGTTGATGCGTTCGCGCACCGCCATGTACTCTCCCCAGTTGGTCGTATTGGTGAAAAAGTAGCAGAAGATGCCCAACGCGCTCTCCTGAAAATCGGTAAAGTAGATGTGGATGGTTTCGGGGTGGATCTCCGCATCGTTTCGCAGGAGTGTCTTGATCTCGTCAAGCACGTTCTTCATCTGTTGGGACGTAGTGCCGTAGGTAAGGCCTATCATCATTTTAATACGGCGTTTCCCCATACGGGACCAGTTTAGGATGGCAGAGTTGGCGAGGGTTCCGGTGGGAACGCTGACCAGCGCCTGTGCAAAGGTACGGACCTTTGTCGAGCGGATACCGATCTCCTCAATAGTACCTTCGACGTCCGGCGTCTTGACCCAGTCCCCGATCTTGAAAGGACGGTCGGTAAAGATGACCATGGAACCGAAAAAATTGGCCGCGGTGTCTTTGGCGGCGAGGGCAAAGGCCATGCCGACAAGGCCGAGGGAAGCTAGAAAACCGCTGACATTGAAGCCCCACTCCTGCGAGATGGTGATGAGACCTATGACAACGACAAAGCCTTTTGCCATGGAGAGAAGAAAGCGGGCCAGGCTTTCGCCAAGTTCGGAATGAAAACGGCGCGAAAGGTTTTCGAGCGAGTCGCTGAATGTGCTGAGTGCGCGGTACGCTATCCAGATGGCCAAGAGGGTGATCGTCGTGCGAAGAAGATGGGCCAATGTCTCCTGTACGTTCGCAGAGATAGACAAGACGGAGAGGGAGAGGTAAAGACCGATAACGACGACCGCCCATTGCAGGGGAATATCGATGACACTGACGACTTTATCGTCAAAGGTCGTTTTTGTTTTGGCGCTGATCCCCTCCAGGGTCTTGATGAGAAGCTGGATCAGTTTAAAACGAAGGATGATGAAAATCAGCAGGACGCCGGCACTTGCCAGCCACGTTTCAAGCGGATTGTTCAGAATCTCATAG
>JBFEWT010000127.1:0-5861 GCA_041546225.1 Sulfurimonadaceae bacterium | reverse complement strand
CTTCAGAAGGGTCAACAAGACCTTTAACGGCGAGAGCGATCGGCTCCATAGCATCATGGTAATCGGTGACGCGGTCGGTGATGAAGTCGTAGTTCTCAAACGTTGAGCGAAGATGATACATGGCTCCGCGTACCTCTTCCATAGCGATGTGTGCGGCAGATGTATTCCCGTCATTAAGACCGGCTTGCGCAGCGGCAATGGCAGCAGTCACAGCAGTGAAATCACTTTTCCAGTAGATGGTCCCGGGAAGATCCAGTTTGTCAGGGATGACTGGGTAGTGGTCTTTAAAGGCAGTGAATGCCGTCTGGAAACTGTTAAGCTGGACTTCTGGTTTTACGGCACATACCTCATCCCCCGGATTGCCTGTACAGTAGAGTATAGGGATGAGCTGCTGTTCCGCTATGATCATATCCTCCATAAACGGTGTGATGAAGTCGCCGAACGCAAGGAATGTTTTAACGAAGGTCGGTTTGATCTTGGCGGCTTCGGCAGCGACATCCGCCTCATTGGCGATACAGTCAGTCATGGCTGTACTGAGCGCAGAGACGGTAGCCGTCATCGCTTCGACGTTGGTCGTCAGCATCCCGCTCTTCTCTGTGCTGAGGTCATAGAGTGCAGCGATACTGCTTTCACTGTAGTCGCTGTAGACATCACCCCATGCCGTGTCATAGGCGGGAAGCGATGTCTCCAGGCTGGCGCACAGTTGTGTGATGTTTGCATCCGTGGCATAGGTTGTATAGGCTCCTGAGACCGGTTCCATCGCGTGGTGGGCGATGGTTACGCCATCCATAAAGTAGTTTAGCGCGACGGCGCCGCGCATCTCACCCAGTGTATCGCGTATGGATTCAAGCGCGTCATGCGCAACGGTGATGTCGGCCGGGTAAATCCCGCCGGCAATGACCGTCTCTATCAGGCTGTTCGCAGATAAAACATTACCGTCAATCGAAGTGTAGTAAGAGGTGAGATCAATGGAACCAACAGCCGTATCAATGGTGCTTTTAAAACCATTCCAGCCGCCGGTGAGCGTGTCCAGTGTTGCCTTGGCATTAAGGGCAAACGGCTCATTTGGCACGGGATTGATATTGCTGTAAAAGAGCGAAGGCACATAATCTTTGTCAAGATCGATCGATGCCTGTACCATAGGATTTTCGACAGCGGGATCACTCTCACTTCCACAGCCGCTAAGCAGCAGCAATACAGCTGCCGATGCAGCGACATTCCATCTATTGAGGTATAGCTTCATGTTTTACTCCTTATAATTAAAAAAAACAGCCTATAACTGAATTATTATCAACATCTTAACACATAAACAATATATTTGTAATATTTTTTAATTAAAAAAAGTTATTTTCAAACAAGAAAGGCATTTTATGGCGTTCTTGGCAGGGCGGAAGGGTGATAGTAAAAGGGGGTCTATCTAAATGGATAAGCCATTGCAGGGAGGTGCGGATGTTTTACAGTGACAGGAACTTAGAGAAGACCTGTCTGCAGAAGCAGCTGCCAGATAATAGCCGTCGTTATACCTGCTGCGATACCGGCGACCACATCGTCGCCTACGACGCCAAGGCCGCCTTTGGCTTCGCGGTCGATACGGCCGATGACGGAAGGCTTCTTGATATCATAGATGCGGAAGAGTACAAAGCTCAGTACGATCTGCAGCGCCATACCGTTCTCGAACGTTGCCAGTTCACCTAATGGGGTAAAGACCCCCGGTGCGATCGCCAGTGCCAGCCACATACCGACGAGTTCGTCGATGACGATGCGTTTGTCGTCATGTATGCCGTTGGCAGCTTCGTAGACATCTACCGATTTCACCCCGGCAAGGGCAAGTAGAATGGCGGCCATAAAGAGGGTCTGCGGTCCGACGTAGGCCAGTAGCAGTACGCCGAGTATCAACGCGACAAAAGAGCCCGCGGTTCCGGGTGCTTTAGGGAAAAGGCCGCTGTAGCCTACGGTAAGAAAAAACCAGTTCATCAGTGTGCTGTCCTAGGTGAGTGAGGTGGTCTGATAGAGTTTCATCAGTTCGATATAAAAATCTTTTTCGCTATGCTCTTCGAGCAGTCCCGTGACAGGAAGAATGTCGTAGTAGAGCTTTTCAAGGTTTTTAAAGCGGTCGGGGAAGAGTTCGGAGAGGATGATCGCCGAGACCTCTTTGCGTACGAGTACGGCCGGCGGAAGCAGACCGAGTTTCATCAACTCCAGGATAGACTCCGAGTGGTAGGAGATGTGGTGGTGCTGTCCGTGCGGGCAGGTGACCGTACTCACCAATGTCTTACACTCATTGCAGTAGACATATTCGCTGGCGATGTCGATGGTGATATCGATACCGACAAGGCGGTCGATGATGGATTTGTTGGTGTTGCGGTCGTAGTACATACCGACACCGGCATGGTTCTGGCCGATGGTCAGGCGGTTACAGCCGAAGTTCTTGGCAACGATGGCATCGATGATGACCTCATTGTAGCCGGCGAAGATATAGCTGTTCTCTATCGGGACGATCAGTACGCGGTTCTTCGGCAGATAGTTATTGACAAAATATTCCAGTGTCTTATGGCGAAGATCAAAAGCAAGATCGGCATTGTTATAGGGTTTGAGCAGGAAGATGATCGTAAGATCGGTCTTGTCGAGTGTCTGGCGGATAAGGCGCTCGTGGGCACGGTGAAGCGGGTTTGCTGCCATCATAATGGCTGTCACATGCTGTGCACCGACGCGCTCTTTGGCTTCGAGTATCTCATTGCGGCTCCGGAGCATTGCGTCATTGAGGATCTCGTACTCGCCGCTGACGGCAAATTTGCCGAGGCGTTTGAGGGTTGAAGCGACGCCGGGGTGATTAAGGTCATCGGTACCGTAGATCTGGCGCAGGCGCTCTTTGGGATTGACATCAAAGACCTCTTCGACAGTGATGTTTCCGACGATTTTATCATCGCAGACCAGGTCGAGCAGCTCTCCCTTCTGGGCAGAGGTAAGTACCTCTTCGTTGGTACTGCCGCTGGGTGCAAGTATAAAAGGAAAGGGAAATGTCTTCCCGTTGATAAGTCCTGTCTGCAATACCTCTTTTACCTGCTGCTTGTTCATCAGCCCGGTAGCGGGATAGAGCAGACCTGCTTTTACGAAGCCCAGTGCGGACATGGCTTCGCGGTCAATATAAAGTGATCTATTTTTTCTTGATGAGCCCATACTTTTTTCTCTTTTCCCAAAGACTTTTGCGCGAAATACCCAGCTTTTTAGAAAGTTCGGTATCCGGAAACTTGTATTGGTAGTTTAAGACGATGTATTTTACATAGTCCTCGATCGGCAGGATATCACCCTGCTCAAAGACGTTATCGTCATTTTTGATCTCGATTATATCGTAATCAATACCTTCAATACTATCAGTACTCGAAATTATGACTTCACGGGTGTCTATCAGATCCAAAAACGGTTTGCGGTCAGCTTTTTTCATGGTCTGGAAATCGCTGACATAGATAACCGTACTTGCCGGTATGGATGCGATCTCCTGCAGGAATTTAGGAGATGTCAGCGAAATGAAATGGAGCGTCTTGTTTTGCGACTCCGCATAACGGAATGCAAAGGCATCGGCGTGTTTCTGGTAGTTGCACGCAATAAACAGCGGGCGTTCCAGTGCTTCAGCTTTATGCTCGATGTTGACGGCATCAAAGGTGTGTTTGAGATAGCGCTCATAGGTCTGGTTCTGACGCTTCAGACGCTCATAATCCTGGAAATGCTCGATCTTCCGGATAAGCTCCTCGATCATGAACGGTTTGAGAATATAGTCTTTCGCACCGGCCTGAAGAGGTTTTGAAACGGTATCATTACTGATATAGGAGACCATCAGGATGACGACGGCATCTTTATAGGCCTCGATAACCGGGTAAAAATCCTGGTTATTGATGTTGGTCGAGAGCAAAATGACATCATAAGGGATGTTGCGCAGTGCGTCTTTGCTGGAGCTGGTCATATCACATACATGCCCCAGTTCCCCAAGTTTTGCGGCAATACTCTGTGCCAAATAGATTTCATTTTCAATAATCAAAATTTTCATTGTTGTGTCCAGTCAAAATAGTTAAGTGATGCGGTGGCCATAACGGCGACACCTTCTTTGCGGCCGACAAAGCCGAGTTTTTCCGTCGTCGTCGCTTTGACGTTGAGTCGTGAAGCGGGAAGGTGTAACAGGGCACTGAGCACACGGCGCATCTCATCTTTATACGCCGAGAGTCTCGGTGCCTGCGCCGCAATGGTGACATCGGCATTGACGATGACATAGCCGAAGTTATGCAGACGTTTGACTGTTTCTTTGAGTAACAGTTTGGAGTCTATGTTTTCGTAGGCGGCATCGGTGTCGGGGAAGAGCATCCCTATATCGCCCATACCCGCTGCTCCCAAAAGGGCATCGATGAGGGCGTGGATGGCGACATCTCCGTCGCTGTGGGCTTTAAAGCCGTAAGGGGCATCTATCTTGACGCCGCCGAGCCACATCTCGCGCCCCTCTTCAAAAGCATGCACGTCAAAGCCGTTGCCGGTCAGTGTCGCATGTGCAGGGCCGCTAAGGCACGGCAGGGCTGCAAGGTCGGAGAGATAGGTGATCTTCTGCGCGTCTTCATGCCCTTCGATGAAGTGACGACTGCCGCCTGCTGCGACGATGGCACTGCTCTCATCCGTATACTCTTTATCGGTATCGAGCGCTTTTTTCAGTTCAGCCGTTTTGGAGAGCTGCGGAGTCTGAATGCGTTTGACGCTGTCGCGGTCAATGGTGCCGTTTTCAAAGACCACCGTGTCATTGACTTTTAGGTAGGGGACGATGCAGTCCGCATTCCCTTTTTGTGCAATGATCTGCTCGAGCAGTGTTCTGTCGATGCATGAACGGGCGATATCGCTGACAAGCACATAGGGTGTCGTGACATGTTCCATGGCATTCGCAAGAGATTCCTGACGGGTACTTCCGCCTTGGACAATGCGATGGTCTGTGTAGTTTCGCATCACATCTATCTCATCACTGTGCGCAGTAATTATAATTTCACTGAATAATTCTGTCGTTTGCAGCTGAGATGTAACGAAATGCCACAGTGGTTCATGATTTATACGAAGCCACTGTTTTTTTACGGGAAGCTCAAAACGGCTGGAACTGCCTGCAGCAAGCAGAATAAGCGTCAAATCGGACAAAAAGACTCCTGTTTCCTACAAAGTGTTACGAAATTATACACACTAAAAGCTTTCTTTTATCTTGTTTGTGTTAAATTCCAAAAGTTTATTGAAATGCTTATTATAAAGTAATAGCGGCATTGTGAAATTCCTAACAGTCTGAAACGATGTCATAATTAAAGCAAATTTAAATTTTTAGAATCATTTATAGTCACGTCATTTTTTTTAGGCGGACTGACTATATTACGCTTACATTTTAAGGAGAAAGTCATGAGAACTGCTTGGGTAGATAAGAGAAAGAATGACAAAGTACGTACCCAGATGTATTATGCTAAGCAGGGCATAATCACAGAAGAGATGGAATACGTAGCAAAGCTTGAGAAGCTGTCGCCGGAACTGGTCCGCAGCGAAGTGGCCCGCGGGCGTTTGATTATTCCGGCGAATGTCAATCACACGAACCTGGAGCCGATGGCCATCGGTATTGCCGCGACATGCAAGATCAATGCGAACATCGGTTCAAGTGCTCTTGCGTCTGATGTTCAGGGTGAGATCGAGAAGATCCAGGTCTCTCAGCACTATAAAGCCGATACGGCTATGGACCTCTCAACCGGAGGCGACCTTGATGATATTCGCAGAAACGTTATTGCGAACTCGAAGATCCCTATCGGTACGGTGCCGATCTATCAGATCCTGCATGATGTAAACAACAAGATCGAAGACCT
>JBFEWT010000030.1:0-20423 GCA_041546225.1 Sulfurimonadaceae bacterium | reverse complement strand
TTTCCATGGGGAGATCTCTTTGACGTAGATCGCCAAAAAGACGGCATTTTTCTTCTCAGGGTTTATCTTGCCGAAATCAATACGTTCTTTTTTGTCCACGTGTAGCCCGTTTTAGGAAAAGTATAGTCTGTTTTTGATTAATTTAACCGTTGTGGCAGAAGGTGTCTTGGAAAATAGAGAGAGAAAGCGGTGCACGGGATGTGCACCAAAGCGAAGACGCGATTACAGAACTGTTACGTTCTCGGCCTGAGGACCTTTTTGCCCATCTGTTACTTCAAAGCTTACTTTTTGACCCTCTTGCAGAGTAACACGACCGTGTCCAGTGCTGTTTACAGCGCGGAAGTGTACAAACACATCTGATCCGCCGTTGTCCTGCTGGATAAAACCGTAACCTTTTTCATCGTTGAACCATTTTACGGTTCCGTTAACTAGATTTGACATGATACCTCTTTAGTACTATGGAAGGGTGCTTCCAATAAAAAATTTCGAATACCCAAAACTCTCTCCGATAAATCCCATCGCAAACCGCGAGGATCGCGGGGCGGAACTTCCAGAGCAGATTTCTGAATTCTTGGCGATATTCTACCTAAAATTTTCAAAAAGAAAGTGCTTTTTGATCAAACCACAGATGTTTGGCAGCTTATTGTAATAGAAATGTTTTGATAGCGTAACCGATATATATCCTGCTGCCGCAAAAGGATGAATCAGAGCTTGCAGTGTCTGTTTATGTTGAAAGGAGCCGTAAGTTTTTCAGTCCATTGTGTATAATTATTGCAAAGAGCTTTGGAGGGTGTCATGAACATAGGCGTTCCAAAAGAGATTAAAACCGATGAGTACCGGGTGGCACTCACGCCTGCGGGTGTTACAGAACTCGTTTTACGGGGGCATCGTGTCTACGTACAAAAAGGTGCCGGCGAGGGAAGCGGCTTCGCAGACGAAGCGTATCTGCAAAGCGGTGCACTGCTGCTTGAGAAGATCGAAGAGGTCTATGCAGCTGCGCAGATGATCGTTAAAGTCAAAGAACCGATAGAAGAGGAGTATGCGCTGCTGCGCGAGGATCTGATACTCTTTACCTATCTGCATCTTGCTGCGGACAGACGTCTGACTGAGGTGCTGCTTGAGAAAAAGGTGACGGCATTCGCCTATGAGACACTGCGTGTAGAGCGACGGCTTCCGTTGCTCGAACCTATGAGCCGTGTCGCAGGCAAGATGGCGGCGCTGATGGGTGCCGTGCATCTTAGGCGTTATGAAGGAGGCAGCGGAAGGCTGCTCGGGGGTGTTGTCGGTGTTGAGCGCAACAAAGTACTGGTTTTGGGTGCCGGCACTGCGGGAAAAGCGGCGGCCGATGTGGCAGCGGGGATGGGAGCGGACGTCGTGATGTGCGACCTGAACACGGCCCGGCTGGAATACCTGCATGACGTGATGCCGCCCAACGTGACGGTGCGCTATTCAAACAAAGAGAGCATTGAAACACTTTTAGCGGAGTGCGACGTCGTCATCGGTACGGTACTGGTGCCGGGTGCGAAAGCGCCAAAACTGGTGAGTGCACAGATGCTCTCGCTGATGAAAAAGGGTTCCGTACTCGTCGACGTATCTATCGATCAGGGCGGTTGTTTCGAGACGTCGCACCCGACAACACACACGGATCCGACATTTGTCGTAGAGGGGATTGTGCATTACTGTGTCGCCAACATGCCCGGTGCTTACCCGAGGACGTCGACGCTGGCGCTTGGCAATGCGACACTTCCCTATGTGCTTATGCTGGCAGAAAACGGTGAAGCTGTGTTGCAGCAGAGCGAGGCGATGGTGGCGGCTTTGAATACGTTCAGGGGAAAATTGACGAATGAAAATGTCGCGCAGGCGCATGAGATGCGCTACGAGGAGCTTTAAGAGAGAAGGGGACTAGTCGTCTTCGTCCTCTTCTTCATGGTAGTCTGAAACTATATCGTCAACCATCTCCAACAGGGTCTCTTTCTTGATATAGCCGAGGTTTTCAAAGATCAACTCGTCATTGAGTGCATCAAGAAAATAGATTGTCGGCGATTGCGGTGTCGGGTGGTTGGCGGTAAACCCGCTGGTATCTGTATCTTTGTTCAGAACCGTCGCAACAAGTTTTTCATTGACAGCTGCGTTCACCTGCGGGTCTGCCAGGGTCTCGCTCTCCATCTTTCGGCACCAATCGCAATCTGTGCTGACGACCATGACCATAAGAGGTTTATTGGCGGCCTTGGCTGATGCGGCAGCGGCAGCATAGTCCGGAGCATATCCGAGCGCTGTGTTGATGTTGGTCGCATGGAGTGAAAGTGCCATGATAAGCAGGGTAAGAAATGTTTTCACTGAGAATCCTGTTTTAAAATGTGTAATAGTAGTCTTTATATATAGACGGCTTGATAAAAAAGTGATACTGAGTGCGCGGGTTAATCTCCATTTTATGAATTTACGCAAAAATGAGGGATTGTTTTTACGGTGAGAGTATGGGCTTCAAGGTGAAAAATGATTTTTGAGTCGGGAGAGTGTTAATGAAACGTTATGAAAGCGACGGGACACGTCTGACGGGTGTCGAGTATGATGACCGTCCGGGCGTCGGAGACTTTGTTGACGGGATGTGCGTTATATCGGTCAATGAGCGTGACGACGGTTATGCGGTGTTTGTGCAGGATTCTGACGGGAGCGTGGGTGTATTGGTACTCGATGACAACTATATGGTCGGGCGTGTCTTCGGTTTTGAAAACCTGCCGCTTGCAGTGGAAGCGTGGGTAGAAGGCGATATATGATCTTTGATCAGCGGCTTACAGCGAACCGTTCTTAATCAGCTCAAAGATCTTTTTCACCTCTGCGTGCATAAGCATATCATTGTATTTCAGCGGGTCGTTCTGACGTTCATACAGCATACACTTTAATTGCATTGTCACCGGCAGGTAGTCATTCGGGTCAAACCCGCACGCTTTAAGGTCTTCTTCGAGTGTGCTAATTTCGCCTATATTTGCAGGGAGTATCATCACGGCTCCAATTTTTTCACATTATTATATTGCATTATATTGAGGCTATTGCGAAAACGGCTCTATTCGCAGAATGTTGAGAGAAAAACGTGTTATCTTCAGCAGGGTGCTTTACAGGGAAAAATGATAAGAACGGAGTGTTCAGGAAGTGTGTTTTCTGTTGTTTTCGAGTGGTACCGCCGGGCGGACTTGAACCGCCACGCCCGAAAGCATCGGATTTTGAATCCGACGTGTCTACCGATTTCACCACGGCGGCATGTGCTAGGGCGAAATGATAGTCATTTAATGCTTAAACTTGTTTAAATGGCCTCCGTTTCACCGACTTATTTGAAAAAAACGAAAAGTTGACGATATTAGAAGATAGCAACAGCATAAAAAAAATGGAACTTATTTTGCTTTAGATGCTGTAAGAACAAGCATGGAGGCCTGTTATGCGCATTACATCGAGTATGTACTACAATAATATAGACGCGGACCGAAGTAAACTCAACCCGCAACTTTTTGACGTCAACAAACAGATCTCTTCAGGCAAGAAGATCCAGTACGCCTATGAGGGGACGCAGACCTTTGTCGACACCTTGCGCCTCGACAGCGAGATCACGACACTTGAACAGGTCGGCAGAAGTTCGGACAGCGGCCTGAAGTTCAGCAATCAGACGGATACGACGCTAAACGAGTTCTCCATTACGCTTGACACGTTCAGAACCAAACTCATCCAGGCTGCAAACGACACGCTCTCCTACCGCGAACGTCAGGCGATCGGACATGACCTGGAGTCTTTGCGCGGACATCTGGTCAACCTCGCGAACACTTCCATTAACGGTCAGTACCTGTTTGCAGGTACCGACCTGACGGTCAAACCGGTCAACGATGACGGCACCTATAACGGCAATGACGGCGACATGTTCTCCTTTGGCGGCTCCAATGTCAAGCAAAAGTACAATATTTCCGGTACCGAGCTCTTCTTCGGAGAGGAGTCTCAGACCAAACGAACCATAACGACCAATATTAAAACCCCGAGTCTGACGGCACTCTACATCGATCCGACCGACCCGACTGTAACAGGGCCGGTGAACTATATTACCTCTTCAGACACGATCCGTGATCTTATGGGCGACACCGACCTGGTAGCAGGCAATGAACCGCAATCGGTCTTTTATATTCGCGGAGTAGACAGCAGCGGCGAGAGTTTCAAGCAGAAGATCGCAATGGACAGTTCACAAAGCGTCGGTGAACTCATGACGCAGATCGGCAACCTCTACGGTAACACACCGACTAACAAGGTCGTCAACGTTACGCTTAATGATGAGGGGCAGATCGTTATTGAAGATAAAGTCGCCGGTTCGAGCAAGCTGGACTTCCATATGGTCGCAGCCATTGACTTTACCGCAGCTGCCGGAACAAGCGGAGCGGCAGATGTCGGAGTAATAGACAATCTCGTCGGCGCAGCGACGACGACTGACTTTAAAGATATTATTACCGGTCCGGAAACACTCTATGTAAAAGAGTTCATACGCAGTGATCTCACTTCTGCACCGGCCGCTACAACCGTGCAGGGTGTAGTGTATGAGCGGACCGCTTTTGAACAAAACGGCTCTCAGCTTACATCGAACGTCTCGCAGATCGTAAAGAGTGACAACAGCTTTGCTGTCGATTCGACGCGTATCGGCGCTGTGGCTTCGGGAACGACGTATGATCCGGTACTGGACCGTTTCAGCGGACTCAACGGACAGGTACTTACGATGTCCGGTGACGACATCAACGGAAACCCCTATAACGCCACCATCAATCTGCTTGACGGCGGCTCTACCTTTACCGTAAACGCAACGACCTATAACATTGAAGATGCGACGGGAGCGGCGACCGATGCGGGTAAAGTCACCTATCGTCAGCTGATGGATGTCATCAATATGATCGTCACCGACACCCCTCCGGGATCGGTCGCTATAACGGCGCCGGCTACAACAGCGTACCAGGCGGCTGTCATGGGTGCTGAAGCGCTTGGCCAGACATCGCTCAGCAATGAGGGGAAGATCGCTTTTGAACAGCAGAATGTCCCGACTACTTCGGCTTCGATAGCGCTTTATGACACCAGTACGGACACGTTCGCTGCGGCCGGAGTGATTCAGACCGGTTCGACTATGAATTTCAATGCCAACAATGCCTTGACCATCCGCGATGCGAAGACCAATTTCTTTGCCCGTCTTGATGAAACGATCAATGCTGTCATGAAAGCAGAACTCTACCCTGACGGCGAAAATACCGATCCGCGAAGTGTCGGTATCGAGAGTGCCATTCAGGTTATTGACGACCTGTTGGAGCATACGGGCAACCAGCATGTCAAATCAGGTGCTCAGTCAAATGCGCTTATTCTGGTCACCGAGCGCACAGAGATGCTCGTCGTCAGTGCCTCGATGCTCCGCTCTGAGGTGCTTGACACGGATATTGCCGAAGCTTCGATGCGCCTGCAGCAACTCAACCTGAATATGCAGGCACTGCTCTCAACCGTTTCGCGCGTATCGCAGCTTTCTCTGGTCAATTATCTCTGATAAGATCGGGTGATAGCCATAAAAAGCAGCTGCAAATCTGCTTTTTGCTATACTCTATTTTACTTTTTTGAAAGAAGGATACGCTCATCTTACGCGACGCTATTTTTATTACATTTCTTGGAATCTTAACCTATTTGTCACTTGCGACCATAGTCGGCGATAGCGGCCTGATAGGGCAGTACGGTGCGTCATTTGCACAGGGGAACCATCTCTTCTTCGGGTACCTTTCCTATGTATACCTGCTTGTATTGATCGTTCCGACATACCGCTGGTACCGTACACCCGGTTTTACCATGCGGCGTGCAGAACAGGTCGTAGCCTACGTGCTCTTCTTCTTTTCGCTTCAGATCTTTCAGGCAATGCTTATCGAGGGTGAGTTCCGCGGTTCGGTAGGAAGCCAGTTTGTAGACTTTTTACAGCCGTATATCGGCCTTTTCGGACTCTGGATCTTCTGGGTGATGGCAACAGCGGTTGCCGCCGTGATCATTTTGGACAAGAGCCTTGATGAGATGATGGCGCCGATCAAGGCCCGTCTGCGCAAGAAAGAGAAAACAGCAGAGGCGCAGGACGTTCAAGCGTACCAGGATGATCTTGAACCTGAATATGAAGAGAGCTTCGACACATATGAAGAAGAGATGCTCGACAGACCCTCATACGAACGGTATGAACCGGAAGTAAGCCAGCAGCTGCAAGAGACGGCAGAAGAGGACCTTCCGCCGTTTGACCTCCCCGAAGAGAACGTGCAGACCCCTGTCGCCGTAGAACGTACAGAGCCTGTCAAAGCGCTTCAGCGCGAAGCGGACAGCGCTGCGCACACGATTGTCGACCTGGCCCAGAAGGTCAAAGAGAAAAAACACGCCGTCATCGTTGACGAGCTTGAAGAGAATACGAAGCTTCTTGCGCAGATTGACAAAGGCAAAAGCGAAAAGCCTAAAAACTTCAAGCTGCCGAAACTGGATTTTCTGGCAAAACCGGAAAAACGCAAAGGCGGTATCGATGAAGTGGAACTCGATGACAAGATCCGCGACCTGATCGAAAAGCTTTCGCAGTTCAAGATCGACGGTGACGTCGTGCGTACCTATGCGGGCCCCGTAGTCTCTACATTCGAGTTCAAACCGGCCGCACACATCAAAGTATCGAAGATTCTCAACCTGCAAGACGACCTTGCGATGGCGCTGCGTGCGGAGACCATCCGTATTCAGGCGCCTATCCCCGGCAAGGACGTTGTCGGTATCGAGATCCCCAACCATACGGTAGAGACCATCTACCTGCGCGAGATCCTGGAGAGCAAACTGTTCCAGGAGTCGTCATCTCCGCTGACGATGGCACTGGGCAAAGATATCGTCGGCAAACCGTTCCTGACCGACCTGAAAAAACTGCCGCACCTGCTTATCGCCGGTACGACGGGAAGCGGCAAGAGTGTCGGTATCAATGCGATGATCCTGAGTCTGCTCTACAAGAACTCTCCCGACCAGCTGAAACTGCTGATGATCGACCCGAAAATGCTGGAGTTCTCCATCTACAACGATATCCCGCATCTGCTTACCCCGGTCATCACCAAGCCGAAACAGGCGATCGCCGCACTTAACAACACGGTGGGCGAGATGGAACGCCGCTACCAGTTGATGAGCGAGACGCGTACGAAGAACATCGAAAACTACAACGACAAGGTGAAGAGAGAGGGCGGTAAACCGCTGCCGTATATTGTCGTTGTCATTGACGAGCTGGCTGACCTTATGATGACCAGCGGCAAGGATGTGGAGTACTCCATCGCCCGTCTGGCGCAGATGGCCCGTGCGAGCGGTATCCACCTTATTGTCGCGACACAGCGCCCGAGCGTGGACGTCGTTACCGGCCTCATCAAAGCGAACCTGCCTTCGCGCATCAGTTACCGTGTCGGCCAGAGGGTCGACAGCAAGATCATCCTCGACGCGCAGGGTGCAGAGTCGCTTCTGGGACGCGGTGACATGCTCTTCACACCTCCGGGTACCGTCGGGCTTATACGCCTGCATGCGCCGTGGAGCAGCGAAGAGGAGATCGAACAGATCGTCGAGTTCATCAAGGCGCAGCGTCCGGCAGAGTATGACAAGTCCTATCTTGTCGAAGAGTCAGGCGGTTCGGGTTCGGGTGATGACGATATGGTCGAGGGCGATATCGATCCGCTCTATGAAGAGGCTAAAAGTATTGTCATGACCGACCGCAAGACCTCCATCAGCTACCTGCAGCGCAAACTGCAGATAGGCTACAACCGTTCTGCGCGTATTATCGAGCAGCTTGAACAGCGCGGGGTGCTCTCTGCACCAAATGCCAAGGGCAACCGCGAGATCGTTGCCGTCTGATGGTAACGCCGAAGCTTGTTTATGAACAGCGCAGGGATTACCTGCTGCTGCGTGTGACCAACCTGACGCAGCTGAGTGTCGCCCAGATCCAGGAGCTTGAACAGTTCGCTGCCGCACGCCGCGGCTGGTTCGATTTCAATACTTCCCAGATACATATAGAGAAACGCCTTGAACTCGAACAGCTCTCCAAACTGCTTGACTCCGTGGGCATCACAGCCTCGGTAGAGGAGAAAGAAGAAGCCGTAGAGGCTCCAAAGTGCAATGTCAATGCCAAGATAGGGTTTGGCAAATACAGAGGCCATGCCTACAGCGAGATCCCCGATGCGTATATGATGTGGTTAAAGGGCAACTACTATGGCCCCGAACGTCAGGAAGTCGATAATGAACTTGCCCGCCGCGGCCTGTAGTGTTACAAAAATAAACATCTATTTTAAATAATTCTCCTAATGTGTGTAGAATAGTTACACATGGTCTTTCCCTTCTTTTTCTTCTGCTATAATCACTTGAAATTTTTATACATCAGGAGTCATCATGGCCTTTATGGACGAGTATAAAGCACACGTAACAGAACGTGAAGCACTGGGCGTTCCGCCACTACCACTGAATGCAGAGCAGACAGCTGCTCTTATCGAAATGATCAAAGCGGGTGAAGGCGATACTGCTGAAAACGTAGATCTTCTTACTAACCGTGTTGCACCGGGCGTTGATGACGCTGCATACGTTAAAGCGGCATTCTTGAACGATGTAGCGGCTGGCAACGTAACTGTTGCTGCTATCGCTCCTGAGCAAGCTGTCAAGATCATGGGAATGATGCTTGGCGGTTACAACGTCAAGCCAATGGTTGACGCACTGAACTCAAGCAACAGCGCTGTTGTAGAAGCGGCTAAAGAAGCACTCAAGCACACGCTTCTTGTTTACGATGCGTTTAACGACGTAGAAGAGCTGCACAAAGCGGGCAACGCTGCAGCGACAGAAGTCATGACTTCATGGGCAAATGCAGAGTGGTTCACTTCCAAGCCGGCACTGGCTGAAGAGATCACGGTTACTGTATTCAAAGTACCTGGCGAGACAAATACGGATGACCTTTCACCGGCTTCTGAAGCGTTTACACGTTCTGACATCCCGCTTCACGCAAACTCTATGCTTGTTGCAAAGATGGATGACCCGATCAACACGATCAAAGAGCTTAAAGGCAAAGGCCACCCTATCGCTTACGTCGGCGACGTCGTAGGTACGGGTTCTTCACGTAAATCAGGTGTCAACTCTGTTCAGTGGCACATGGGTGAGGACATTCCTGGTGTTCCTAACAAGCGTACCGGCGGTGTTGTACTCGGCGGTATCATCGCTCCGATCTTCTTCGCTACATGTGAAGATTCAGGCGCACTTCCGCTTGAGCTTGACGTAACGGCTATGGAGACAGGTGACGTTGTCACAATTTACCCATACAAAGGCGAAGCGCACAAAGACGGTGCATGCATCGCTACATTCAAACTCAACCCGAACACGATCACTGACGAAGTACGTGCAGGCGGACGTATTCCACTCATCATCGGTCGCGGCCTTACTTCTAAAGCACGCGGCGTTCTCGGTATGGGTGCATCGGATGCATTCCTTACGGCAGAGCAGCCAGCTGACACAGGCAAGGGTTATACACTTGCTCAGAAGATGGTCGGTAAAGCATGCGGCCTCGAGGGTGTTCGCCCGGGTATGTACGTAGAGCCTGAGACATCGACTGTAGGTTCTCAGGATACTACTGGTCCAATGACACGCGACGAGATCAAAGAGCTTGCGGCACTCGGCTTCTCTGCCGACCTGGTACTGCAGTCTTTCTGTCACACAGCGGCGTATCCTAAGCCGTCTGACGTTGTCATGCACCACACGCTGCCTGACTTCATCTCCAACCGTTCAGGTGTCGCACTTCGCCCGGGCGACGGTGTTATCCACTCATGGTTGAACCGTATGGTCCTTCCGGATACTGTCGGTACAGGTGCTGACTCCCATACGCGTTTCCCAATCGGTATCTCTTTCCCTGGCGGTTCGGGTATCGTTGCATTCGCAGGCGTTACAGGTTCTATGCCGCTTACTATGCCGGAATCTGTACTGGTACGTTTCTCTGGCGAGCTTCAGCCGGGTATCACACTGCGTGACCTTGTTAACGCGATCCCTCACCAGGCGATCAAAGAGGGTCTTCTTACGGTTGAGAAAAAAGGCAAGAAAAACATCTTCGCCGGCCGTATCCTTGAGATCGAAGGTCTTCCTGATCTTAAAGCCGAGCAGGCGTTCGAGCTTTCAGATGCATCTGCTGAGCGTTCTGCTGCGGCATGTACCGTTCTTCTTAACGAAGAGCCGGTTATCGAGTACCTGAAGTCTAACGTTGTCCTTCTTGAGCAGATGATCGAGAGCGGTTACGAAGACAAGCGTACGATTCAGCGTCGTATCGACAAGATGAACGAGTGGTTGGCCAACCCGACACTTATGAAGCCGGATGCCGATGCGGAATATGCTGCGGTAATCGACATCAACCTTGACGAGATCAAAGAGCCGATCCTTGCATGTCCAAACGATCCGGATGATGTTGCAACACTGACTGAAGTCCTTGCTTCTGACCGTCCGCACAACATCGACGAAGTATTCGTCGGTTCATGTATGACCAACATCGGTCACTACCGTGCACTGGGTGAAGTACTGAAAGGCGAGGGCGCTGTTCCTACACGTCTTTGGGTATGTCCTCCGACAAAAATGGATGAGAAGCAGCTGACGGAAGAGGGCTACTACGCACTCTTCGGTGCAGCGGGTGCGCGTACTGAGATCCCTGGATGTTCTCTTTGTATGGGTAACCAGGCACGTGTTGCCGACAATGCGATCGTATTCTCTACGTCTACGCGTAACTTCGACAACCGTCTTGGTAAAGGCGCTCAGGTCTACCTTGGTTCTGCAGAGCTTGCAGCGGTATGTTCTATGCTCGGACGCCTTCCGACAGCAGCGGAGTACCAGGAGATCGTACCTAAGAAGATCGCAGGTAAAGAAGCGGATATCTATAAATACCTGAACTTCAACCTTATCCCTGACTATAAACTGGGTTAAGCAGCAATCTTGCTATTCGGGGGTCTCTCCCCGAATCTTTTTATCTCACCCGCACTTTCCCATCGCAGACAACAGCTGCCGGTTTTTACTTTTAATTCAGTTTCCTCTACCTATATTTGTTCTATAATGTAATAATAATATATGTCTAAGCACCGATTTCAAGGATCTGTATGCAACTCTTGTATGTAGATGATCAGAAAGATTATCTTCTGGGACTGTTATTTCCGTTTTGTGAAAACATTGTCTCACTTTCAGCTGCACAAATAGATACATTAAGCCGGATGGATGCGCATTTTGACCTTATCGTACTCAATGTACATCACAGTGATGCGTTAGCGTTGCTGGGCGAGTGTCATCAGCACTACCGCGATGTTCCCGTTATCGGTGTATTGCATGACGGGCATGATGCCAATGCACTGCTGCTCAACGGGATGGACGCGTTTATAGCCCATCCGTACCACCACGAACAGATCGAGAGGCTCTTTGCGCGTTACAGCCGCATAAAGATGCTCGACAAGGAACTTAGCAGGCAGAGTTGCGTACTGCAGCTGGACCCGGTAACGCAGCTGCAGAATGCCGATGCCATGCATTTGGCGCTCTCAGCGTCGGATACGGGATCGCTGCTGCTGGTCGATGTGGATAATTTTGACCTTATTAACTCCCTGTATGGCATCAAGACCGGCGACAGGGTTCTTGAGCAGGTGGGCACGTACCTGTACAAAATGGTTCCGAGCAACTTCAGCGTATACCGTGTCAGTGCCGATGAGTTCGGTATCGTCTCCACCGCCAGCAACCCCTTTAACGAACTGGTACTCGCCGAACAGATCAAGGCGTTTTTCGAGATGACCTATTTCAATATTGACAGTATAGAGTTCAATATCCGGGTCTCCATCGGTATCTCGAAGGGGAAGAGCGACAAGCATTTCCAGTCGGCCAAGATCGCGGTCAAAGAGGCGAAGGATAACGGCAAAAACAGTATTGTCCTCTATGACGAAGCGTCCCCCTACATCAAAAAACAGCGAGAGAACGTCTACTGGATCAATGAGGTCAAGGCGGCACTGCTGGAGCAGCGTCTGGTGACCTATTATCAGCCTATTTTCGACAACACGCAGCAGAAGATCGTGAAGTATGAAGCGTTGTGCAGGCTCAACCGGCGAAACGGGGATGTCATTGAACCCGGCAGGTTTATGGGCGCTGCACTGCTGGGCGGCCTGATGAGCAATATTACCCGTGCCGTGATAGAAGCCGCGTTTAAAAAGTTCAGCTCCAACACCTATGAGTTCTCTATCAACGTCACCCGCGAAGACTTTAAAGAGGGGTATCTTTTCTCTTTTTTAAAGCATAAATGCGAACGTCACGGCATAGCACCCGAACGTGTCTTTATAGAGATCGTGGAGAATATCAGTTTCCAGACAAGCGACGGCTGCATCGATCAGATCAAAACGCTTTCGGATTACGGTTTCAAGATCGCCATCGATGATTTCGGTGTCGAAAGTTCCAACTACAGCCGGCTTCTGAACATACAGGCGAATTACCTGAAGATCGACGGAAAGTTCATCCAGAACGTCGATAAAAGCCGCAATTCGCAGATCATTGTCGAGAGTATTGTCAACTTTGCCCATAAGATCGGGGCCAAAACGATCGCCGAGTATGTCAACTCTCCGTCAGTCTATGAAAAGATAATAGAACTCGGGGTGGATTATTCGCAGGGATACTACATCGGCAAGCCTAATTCGGACCTTTACGCCGCCGGTAAAATCGCTTAAAAATTGTTTTAAGCTGTTAATATTGCATCACATTCTCCAAAACAGTGTATAATAACGGGAGATACGGGAAATTCACTGCAACGCGTTAGCGTATATGCAATGATCGCCTAAAGGTAAGGGAATGGCAGAATTACAGGATATTTTACCTTTCACAAAAAAGTTATCACTTCTATACATTGAAGATGATGAGCAGCTGGTCGATACGGCTACGGCCGCGCTCAGCAAGATATTTGCACGGGTAGAGAGCTCAGACGACGGCTATAACGGGTTGAGTCACTTCAAGATCAACAAAAACGATATCGTCATCATGGACTGTGACGTACCGAACATGTCCGGGGCGCTGCTGGCGCGTAATATTAAGAACGCGCAGCCCGACCAGAAGATCATCGTTACCTGCAAAGAGATGTCTCAGGAGATGCTGCTTGAGCTGATCAACGTCGGGGTGGATGCTTTTATGCTCAAACCGTACAAGATGTCGGAACTTCTCGGCCATATCGAGCGCTGTTCAAAAGTCGCTTTTCATAAACATAAGCAAGAAGAGATGCTCGCGCGTGCGAACACCCTTAAAGAGCAGCATGAATCGCGCATCGAAGAGCTTTTGGCGAAAGACCAGAAGAGCAAGGACGAACTTGCCTACGAGCGCAAGCGTCTGGGACGCCTGCTTCAAAAAGAGAAGGCACTGGAGAAAGAGGTCGCCGCCATGTCGGAGAAGGCAAGCACTTTCCGCATGATCAACGAGACGACCGGTCTGGCAAGCAGGCATGCACTGCAGAACGAACTTTTGAAAAGCGGTTCAAAAGCGCTTGTATACATCAATATCGACCACTTCGATCTCATCAACAGCATCTACGGCATGGGGCAGGGGAACAAGGTCTTAAAAGCGTGTGCGGCAAGGCTGGAGCGTTTCCTGCCGAGCAATGCGAAGCTTTACCACATCACCGCCGACGAGTTCGCGGTACTTCTGCTTAACCCAAGTGCCTCGCAGGAGAGCCTGCTGGCGCAGCAGATCCTGGGGATGTACAAGCAGGCGGAACTGGAAGTGGACGGCCACAGCCACGCCATCTCCTTCTCCATCGGTCTCGACCGCGGGGAGAGCCCGGCACTCTTCGTCCAGGCCAAAACAGCTTCGAAAGAGGCGCGTTACAGCGGCGGCAACCAGCATGTCGTTTTCAATCCGAAGTCCGAGTACATCGAACAGCAGCGGAAAAACCTTTTCTGGATCCGTGTGCTCAACGACGCATTGAGTAATGATCGTCTTGAGACCTTCTACCAGCCTATCATGAGCAATACCGATACGACAAAAGAGCGCTTTGAGGTGCTGTGCCGACTGCGTGACAATCAGAACCGTCTGGTGGAGGCAACGCATTTCATAGCGGCTGCGGCGATTGGCGGGATGATGAGCAAGATCACCCGTATCGTGATCGACAAGGCGTTCAAGTTCTTCAGCACGAACAGCTACAACTTCTCCATCAATATCAGCCGTCAGGACCTCCTTGAGGAGTACCTTGAAGAGTTCCTGCAGTACAAGTGCGACCGCTACGGCATCATGCCTTCACGTGTTTCGCTTGAAGTGGTCGAGGAAGCGACCATCTCGCACTCGCAGAGTGTGATCGACCAGATGGGCAGGCTGAGAAAAGCGGGATTCCATGTCGCAGTGGACGACTTCGGTGCGGAATACTCGGTATTTACCCGTATGCTGCGTCTGCATGCTGACTATATTAAAATAGACAGCAGCTATATCCGCAATGTCTCTACGAATGCGCAAGACCGTATGATCGTACAGAACATCGTCTCCTTCGCAAAGCACGCCGGTATCAAGACGGTCGCGGAGCATGTCGACAGTGAAGAAGTGCAGCAGATGGTCAAGAAGCTGGGGATAGACTACTCTCAGGGCTATTTCATAGGCAAGCCGCTGCCGACCATCGAAGGCTGATCGCAGCCGCCTGCTTTACTCGCGGATAATGTCGTAGAAGTCGGGGATGGAGACGCTGAAGCGTTTATCTTCTATCGGTGCATTTTGCACCGGCTTCTTGAAATGGATGGTCACGATGTTGTCAAAATCATCCAGATAGACTATCTTCTTTATCACATTGCCATCAAGGTAGAGTGAAAAACGGCGGTACTCATACGTCGCTTCATAGTGCCCCTCTCCGATCATAAGCGCTTTTTCAAGGATACCGAAAAAGTCAAAATCCTTCTCTATGCGTTTGTAGATGACCTGTTCGAGGTCGGGTTCGACGACGGTGACATCGTTCCCTTTTATCATGACCTGCTTGACGATAGGCTCGCGGTAGTCCCAGAGCGCCATGGCGGGGGCTTTTGCAATGAAGTTTCCATGGTAGCGGATGGTTTTGTTCTGATCGTCGATGATGATCTGCTCAAACTCTGAGGAGAAGCTCGTAATGTTCAGGGGGAGGGCGTGGAGGCTGATGAGTGCAAACATCAAAAAAGCAAATAGTTTCAAAGGATCCCTTTTCTTGAAATTATACCAAAAGAGTGTGCTGAACGCGGGCGCAGAGTTTTTAAAGCCGCCCTTTAGCGAAACTATATATTAGGTATGCTAGAATCACCCGATTTAATAAGGGCAGCTTTAATGCGCCCACAATATAAGGCAGCAAATGCTTCAGACCATAGTCGGAAAAGTCTTCGGAACAAGAAACGATCGTGAGATCAAAACATATCGCAAACGTGTCAAACAGATCAATGCGCTCGAGAGCCATTACGAGAGCATGGATGATGAGGCGCTCAAGGCTGCTTTCGCAGCACTGAAAGCGTCGGTACAGGCTGAAGAGAAGAGCCTGGATGATGTGTTGGTCGACTCTTTCGCCATTACCCGCGAAGCGGGTAAGCGTGTATTGAACATGCGCCACTTCGATGTGCAGCTCATCGGGGGTATGGTCCTGCATGAAGGGCGCATCGCCGAGATGAAGACGGGTGAGGGTAAGACCCTTGTCGCGACACTGCCTGTCGTGCTTAACGCGATGACCGGCAAGGGCGTACACGTCGTGACGGTCAATGACTACCTTGCCAAGCGCGACGGCACGGAGATGGGAGCGCTCTACGCTTTCCTGGGCTTCGAGACGGGTATTATCCTCGAGACGGGTTATGACCATGAAGAGAAGCGCCGCCAGTACGGTGCGGACATCACCTACGGAACGAACAACGAGTTCGGTTTCGATTACCTGCGCGACAACATGAGCTACTCGCTTGAGCAGATGGTACAGCGCAACCACCACTTCGTCATCGTCGATGAAGTCGACTCCATCCTTATCGATGAAGCGCGTACGCCGCTCATCATCTCCGGGCCTGCAAACCGCAAGCTCAGCGACTACGCGAAAGCGGACCAGGTCGCCAAGACGCTTGAAAAAGAGAAGCACTTCACGGTAGACGAGAAAGACCGTGTCATCCTCATCACCGAAGAGGGTATCCCAAAAGCCGAAGAGCTTTTCGGGGTGGAGAACCTCTATGCCATCGAGAACTCTTCGCTCTCGCACCAGCTGGACAATGCGCTTAAGTCAAACTACCTTTTCGAGATCGATGTCGATTACGTCGTGAAAGACGGCGAGGTCGTTATCGTCGACGAGTTTACGGGCCGTCTGAGCGAAGGGCGCCGCTACTCCGAGGGGCTGCACCAGGCGCTTGAAGCCAAAGAGCGTGTCGAGATCAAAGAGGAGACGCAGACGCTTGCGGACATCACGTTCCAGAACTATTTCCGCATGTATGACAAACTTGCGGGTATGACCGGTACGGCGCAGACCGAAGCGACGGAGTTCGCCCAGATCTACAGCCTTGACGTCATCTCCGTTCCGACCAATGTCCCGGTTGTGCGCAACGACATGAACGACCTGATCTACAAGACCGAAGAGGAGAAGTTCCAGGCGGTCATCGCGAAGATCCGCGAGCTTAACAAGACAGGGCAGCCTATCCTTATCGGTACCGCTTCCATCGAGAAGTCCGAACTGCTGCACAGCGTACTGAAAAAAGAGAAGATCGCCCATACGGTACTCAATGCGAAGAACCACGAGCAAGAGGGTGAGATCATCAAGCATGCCGGTGCCAAAGGCGCGGTAACCATCGCGACCAACATGGCGGGACGCGGGGTCGACATCAAGATCGATGACGAAGTCAAAGCGATCGGCGGCCTCTATATCATCGGTACGGAGCGTCATGAGAACCGCCGTATCGACAACCAGCTTCGCGGCCGTTCGGGACGTCAGGGCGATCCGGGTAGTACCCAGTTCTACCTGAGCCTCGAAGACAGCCTCCTGCGCATCTTCGGCTCTGACAAGATCAAGAGCATCATGGAGCGCCTGGGCGTCGAAGACGGCGAGTACATCGAGTCGAAGATGGTCACCCGCGCCGTTGAAAAAGCGCAGAAGAAAGTGGAGAACCTTCACTTCGAAGGGCGTAAGCACATCGTCGAGTATGACGACGTGGCCAACGAACAGCGCAAGATCGTCTACAAGTTCCGCAATGAGCTGCTGAACCCGGAGTATGACATCGCCGCAAAAGTCGATCTCATCCGCGAGCAGTACTGCGAACGTACGATGATGCTCTGCGACATCCTCGACGGTTCCGCACGCGAAGACTTCAACCTTGAAAAACTGCTGCTGCTCATCAAAGAGGAGCTCAATATCGACCTTCCGGCCGATTTCGCCGAAGCTCAGGAGTACGATGCGCTTCACGAGAACCTTATCGGTACGCTCAAAGCCGTTTACGACAAGAAGATGGAGGTCCTCGATGAGAAGCTGCGCCACGACATCGAGCGCGAGATCTACCTGAAGACCCTCGACAACGCATGGCGCGAGCACCTCTACCAGATGGACAACATGAAGACGGGTATCCGCCTGCGTGCGTACAACCAGAAAGACCCGCTGGTCGAGTATAAGAAAGAGAGCTTTAACCTCTTCAGCGAACTGGTAGAGACCATCAAATACGATACTATCAAAACACTCCATGTCATCCAGTTCCGCGTACAGTCTGCGGAAGAGGAAGCCGAAGCGTTCGCCAAGCAGCTCGAAACCGAAAAGAAGCAGGACGAAGCGCAGATGTCGCTTAACCACGGCGGAGATGCAGCCGTGGCAGAGAAGAAGGTCGCGCGCAACGATGCGTGCCCGTGTGGCAGCGGCAAGAAGTACAAGCAGTGCTGCGGCAAGAGCGGACCTAAAAAAGGTGCATTCGCCTCTTGAGTTCGCCAGTCGTCCGTTACCTTGTCAAACGTTTTTTGCGTTTTGACAAAGAGCAGCCCTTCATCTTCCTTTCGGCGCTACTCGCCTTTTTGGGCATCATGCTCGGTGTCATGGTGCTGCTTATAGCCATGGCGCTTATGAACGGGTTTGACAAAGAGTTCAAATCAAAACTTATGGTCATGAACTACCCCCTGACCATCACACCGCGTTTCTACGGCAGTGTGAACGAAGACCTCCTGCTTACCCTTGAACAGAAGTTTCCCGAGCTTGCCCTGAGCCCCTACATCACGACAGGCGTGATGGCGCGCAACGGCACCGAGCTCGAGGGCGGTTTCATCTTCGGCGTAAACTTCGAGGATGAGGCGAAGGTGAACAGCGTGGTCGCAGAAGCGGTCAAGAACGCCCCTATGGGCAAATACGACGTCCTCGTCGGCAAATCGCTCTACGAATCCTTCTACCTCGCCCCCGACGACAAGGTGACCTACATCTTTACCCAGATGGAGCCGGGCGGTTTCTCCGCCACGCCGCGCCTGAAACGCTTTAGCGTGCGCGGTGTGTTCGACTCGGGCCTTTCCGCCTATGACAAAGCCTACAGCTACACCACCATCGCATCTCTGCAGAAGATACTCAAGATGCCTTATAACCAGTACAGCGGCATCCATATTCATTCGGATAACCCGCAAAAAGACATAGAGCGCATCAAGGCCGAACTGCCGATGTCGGTCAGCATCCACGGCTGGTGGGAAGAGAACGTCAACTTCTTCGCCGCGCTGGAGCTGGAAAAACGCGCGCTCTTCATCGTGCTGATGCTCATCATCCTCATCGCGGCCATCAACATCATCTCCTCGCTGCTCATGACCGTCATGAACCGCCGCAGCGACATCGCGCTGCTCATCTCGCTGGGCGCGTCGTCGCGCGAGATCAAGCAGGTGTTCTTGTTCCTCGGCGTCGTCATCGGCGTCAGCGGCATCGTCGCGGGTACGGTGCTGGGGCTGGGAGGCATCTGGGTGCTTGGCACCTTCGAGATCGTCTCGCTGCCTAAAAACGTCTATCCGACTTCTACCCTCCCGCTCGATTTGAGCGTGAGCGACTTCTTCGCCATCATCGCAGGCGCATTCGCCATCGTCGTCGCTTCGTCGTACTACCCGGCAAAGAAGGCGAGCGAAGTGGACGTGCTGACGGTACTGCGCAACGAGTAGCGTCAAACATCGAGCGGGCTTTTGATGCTATTTTGGTTCAGCTCTTTTATAATGTGCGTATAGATCATCGTGGTCTCGACGCTCTTGTGTCCTAAAAGCTCCTGAATACTCCGGATATCCGTCCCCATCTGCAGCAAGTGCGTAGCGTAAGAGTGCCGGAAGACATGGGATGTGACCCGCTTGGTGATGTTGGCACTCTTTACGGCATTTTTAATATGTCGGCTCACTGTTTTTTCAAGCATATGATGCCGGCGCAGCACTCCGCTACGCGGGTCTGTCGAGACCTGTTTCATGGGAAAAAGGTATTGCCATCCCAGCTCTTTGGCCGCTTTTGGAGATTTTAGGGCAAGCGCATGTGGCAGGTGTACCGCACCGCAATCATTCGCGAGATCGCGTTTATGCAGCATCTCTACGCAGCTGACCTGTAGTTTTAATGCGTCTTTAATAGTGACGGGGAGCGGCACGACACGGTCTTTTTGACTTTTGCTGTCATAGACGTATACACGCTCATACCCGAAATCTATATCTTTCACGCGCAGTTTAAGCATCTCGTTCATACGCAGGCCGCACCCGTACATAAGCGTCACCATAAGCTGGTAAATATCTGTCAGGTTAAAAAGCACACGCTGCACCTCTTCTTTTGTCAATACTGTAGGAATGCGTGTTTTCTGTTTGGCCCGCAGCGCCTGTATGTTCTCATTTTTCAGCGATATGTTCAGGACCTGCTCATACAGAAACAAGATGGCATTAAACGCCTGGTTCTGTGTAGCGGGTGCTACGTGTCTCTCAACAGCCAGATGTGTTAAAAATGCTTCTATCTCGCTCTTGCCCATCTCGCTCGGATGACGTTTATTGTGATAAAGTATATACCGCTTTATCCAGTCAACATAGGTATGTTCCGTGCGCAGACTGTAGTGTTTCAAACGGATTTTGTCTCTGACTATATCTAGAAGCTTTTTACTCATAAGATGTCCTTTTGCGCCAGATTTGGGCAATTGAGGGACAAAATGTCTAAAAACATGGCTTTTCAGACGTTAGGTGCCCATTCGCATAATGTAATATTCTCAAATTACAGAAAAAAACCGCGTATATATTTCAAATTGTCATAAATTGTTGTAATTTATGTGCCTAATTATCAGGTGTATATTATGTTAGTGTGTTAAACTGTCTACTAATAAGTAGTTATACAAAGAATTGACATGAATGATCTGCCAACTAAAAACATGATGAGCTTGAAACGTGGGTATTGGTTCGTTTTTCAAGATGAAGGAACTACAATCGTTGCCGGTGGCTTTGAC
>JBFEWT010000024.1:0-23274 GCA_041546225.1 Sulfurimonadaceae bacterium | reverse complement strand
CAAGATTGCTTCCCTCTCCGCTGAAAAGTATGAGAAGTTTTTTCATAAATGGGCGATTCCCTCAATAAGATCCATGGGTGTCATGGAAAAATTGTTGAAAGTATACCGTTTTGCGAGTGCGGTGTGTGCCAGTGACGCATTTTGTGCCGCTTCAAGGGGGTCCGAACCTTGTGCCAGGAGTGCCGCTATGAGGCCCGCAAGTACGTCACCGCTGCCCCCTTTCGCGAGTACATTGCTGCCGTGCGGGTTGATGAAGTAGTGCTCGTTATGCGCGATGATGACATTGGCCCCTTTGAGCAGCAGGACGCATTCGGGGTAACGGCTGCTGAATGCTTCGACATACCTGAAGCGTTCACGCTGCAGCCGGGCAACGTCAATGTCGGCGATACCGCAGGTTTTAAGCAGCCGTACAAACTCTTTGGGGTGGGGTGTGAGTACGATATTTTTGCGCTCAATCAGCGTGCAGAGCATCGGGTGGGCAAAGATGTCCGCATCCAGAAGCAGCGGCAGGTCGTTGTCGAGCAGGCTTTTGAGCTCATCTTCGGAGAACTCCTGCCCCAGCCCCATACCCAAAGCAATAGCCGTCGTCGTCTCGCTGAGCAGGTGTGACTGCATCAGCTCATAAGGTATATGCACCTGTTCGTTGCTGATAAGCGTCACCAGCCCCGTGCCAAAACGCAGTGCGGCGCTGCCGGCGATGACGGCGGCCCCCTCTTTTTCGCCGCAGATGACGCCGAGGTGTCCGTAACTCCCTTTATGGGAGTCGCTGCGGCGGCGGTAGGGAAGTGTCATATCGCTCTCATCCAGCAGCTGCCAGCTGGATTTTGCCTCATAGTAGGCGCGTGCAATGCCGAGGTTGATGACTTCAACAGTGCCTACATTCCCCTTGGCCGCGTCACTGAACATCCCGCGTTTGAGTGCGCCCATTGTCAGTGTCGTATCGGCGGTGAAGGTCTCCGGTTCCAGTGTGCCGTCGAGATGAAGTCCCGAGGGCATGTCGCAGGCGAGTTTGAAGGCGCGCATGTCGTTCATCTCGTGCAGAAGTTTGGCTGTTTTGGCATCGAAAGCGCGCGAAAAACCGCTGCCGAAAAGTGCATCGACGAGGATGTCGCAGGGTTCAAGGTCCTCGACGACGGGAACGCTGAGCGAACGCGCCCGCCGCATCTGCAGTGCACTCATCGCTCCTTTTGCCCCGTAGGGAAGCATCAGGGTCACTGCGTAGTCGCCGTGAAGAAGACGTGCGAGGGCGATACCGTCGGCACCGTTGTTCCCCGGACCGACGACGACGTGTACCCGCGAACCGCGCTCGAAGTGTTCGCGGATATAGCGCGCCATGCCCTCAGCGGCATGTTCCATTAAAATATCCTCGCTCAGGGCGAACTGCTTGTAGCAGCGTTCGTCCAGGGAGGCGACTTCATTGAAGAGAGATTGCATGCGAACACCTTGATGGAAGGAGATGTGATTATTATAACGCATTCGTTCTGCACGGGGAGTATAAAACGCCTTAAAAATCTCTTCTGAAGCCGCTTTGAGATATAATCGCATTTATGAATAACGACTATATTGCAATTGCAAAAGAGACCCTCGGGATTGAAGCGCAGACGCTGCTGGATGCACAGGCACTGCTGGGCGATGAGATGAACGAAGCCGTGAGCACCATCCTGTCGTGCCGCGGCAAGCTTATCGTCACGGGCGTAGGCAAATCGGGACTCATCGGTGCGAAGATGGCGGCGACGTTCGCTTCGACGGGAACGCCGAGTTTCTTCCTGCATCCTACCGAAGCGCTGCACGGCGATCTGGGGATGATAGGCAAAGAGGATGTGGTGATAGCCATCAGCTACAGCGGCGAGAGCGAGGAACTCAGCTCCATTCTGCCGCATATCAAGCGCTTTGACATTCCGCTTATCGGCATGACGCGCAATGAGAACTCGACACTGGGACGTCACAGCGACCTGGTCATCCCCGTGCGTGTGAAGAAAGAGGCGTGCCCGCTGGATATCGCACCGACGAGTTCGACAACGCTGACGCTGGCGCTGGGCGACGCTCTGGCGGTCTGCCTGATGAAAGCGCGAAACTTCCAAAAAGAGGATTTCGCTTCGTTTCATCCCGGCGGCGCCTTGGGGAAAAAGCTTTTTGTGAAGGTCAAAGACCTGATGCGTACGGAGTCGCTGCCTATCGTCCCGGAGACGACGCCGGTGCGCGAAGCGATCCTTGCCATAAGCGAAGGGCGTCTGGGAACGGTACTGCTGGTGAACGAACAAAACGTGATGACGGGTCTGGTAAGCGACGGGGATATCCGCCGTGCACTGCTGAACGAGGCGTTCTCCCTCGATGATGCCGTGAACCGCTATGCGACCCACCATCCCAAGACGATCTCCGATGAAAACATGCTGGCCAGCGAAGTGCTGGTCTATATTGAAGAACATAAAATCCAGCTGCTCGCCGTCACCGACGACGAGGGGCATATTAAAGGGGTGCTGCATCTGCATGCACTCGTAGAGGCAGGTATCTCATGATGCGTTTGAACAAATTTATAGCACACTACTCGACCTATTCCCGCCGCGAAGCGGACAAAGCCGTTCAGGACGGTTATGTCAAGGTGAATGACGAAGTAGAGACAAACCCGGCGACCCAGGTCAATGAAAAATATGACAAGGTGGTCATCAGCGGCAAGCGCGTGACCCCGAGCGACCAGTTTACGGTCATCGTCTATAACAAGGCCAAGGGCGAACTGGTCACCAAGAGCGATCCGCGCGGACGCAAGACGATCTACGATTCGCTCAAAAAAGAGTTTAAGCATTTCATCCCTGTCGGGCGCCTCGATTATGCCACCGACGGCCTGCTGCTGATGACGGATGCTTCGCGTGTCGCAACGGCACTGATGAACTCCAAGATGGAGCGTGTCTACAAGGTGAAGATCAAAGGCGAAGTCACTCCCGAGATGGAAGCGGCGATGAAGGGCGGCCTGGAGCTCGAAGACGCTACGGCAGGTGCGCATGAACTGAGCGAGATCAAGAGCATGAGCTTCGCTCCGTTCTTCGCCTATCAGGTCATTAAAAGCCGCCCCGACTATTCGGTACTCAAGATCGCCATCGGCGAGGGGCAAAACCGCGAGATCAGACGTTTCTTCGCACACTTCGGCGCAGAGGTCTCCGACTTGCGCCGTCTGAGCTTCGGGGGCATCTCGCTTAACAACCTCCCAACGGGCAAGACGCGCTATCTGGAGCGCAGCGAATACGCGAACCTGCGCGAGTTTCTGGATGCGGAAGAGAAACACAGAGATGACTAAACAGATCGATGCGAAGGCCACTGCACTCTAGCGATGGCTGATTTTACCTACCTGCTACGCCCCGGTACTTTTGATGAGATGGTGGGACAGCCCCACCTGAGCGGCAACGATGCCCCTTTGAGACGGCTTTGCGAAGCCGGTGAGCTCGGGCACAGTTTCTTTTTCGGACCTCCGGGTTCGGGAAAGACCACCGTGTCCCGTATTATCGCCAGCGCCATGGACCTCCCTTTTTACGAATTCAATGCCACTTCGCTCAAGATAGAGCAGTTGCGCAAGATATTCGAGCAGTATAAGCATGCCCTGCAGCGCCCGCTGCTCTTTATCGATGAGGTGCACCGTCTTGCGAAGAACCAGCAGGAAGTGTTACTGCCGGTTATGGAGAATAACAGTGTGTTAGTCATCGGTGCGTCGACGGAGAACCCGTTCTTCTCACTGACGGCGGCGATGCGTTCGCGCTCCATGCTCTTTGAGCTCAAAGCGATCGGTCCGGAGGCGCTTGAAACACTGCTGCAGCGCGCGTTGGAGCATGGCGGGCTCAGTTGCGACGATGAGGCCGGAGAGTATCTGGTACGTACCTCGGGCGGCGATGCGCGGGCCATGCTCAAACTTCTGGAGTTTGCTTCGGTTTTAGACAGACACATTACGTTAAAAGCACTCATCTCGCTACGCCCCTCGGCACTCACCGACGGCAGCTCCGAGGCGGGAGTGCATTACGATCTTGCCAGTGCGCTTATCAAGTCCATACGCGGGAGCGATCCCGATGCGGCGGTCTACTACCTCGCACGTCTTATAGAGGGGGGAGAACCGCCGGAGTTCATCGCCAGACGGCTGCTTATCCTGGCGAGTGAAGATGTGGGCAATGCCAATCCCCAGGCATTGACACTCTGCACCTCGGCCATGACGGCGGTCTCGAAGATCGGGTATCCCGAAGCGCGCATCATCCTCTCGCAGGCGGTCATCTACCTCTGCGCATCTCCCAAGTCAAACAGCGCCTATATGGCGATCAACAGTGCACAGCAGGCGGTACGCGATGGGGAGATACTCGAGATCCCCAAGAACATCCAGCAGTGGAACGAGGGGTATCTTTACCCGCATGACTTCGGCGGATATGTCGAGCAGGAGTACCTGAGTAAACCGTTGAAGTTCGTCGAATTCAAGCCGATCGGCTACGAAGCTAAAATGGCGGAGTGGCTTGAAAAAATTCATCGGAAGTAAAGCGCCGCACGTTATAATTACCCCAACTACCTTATGACGGATCACAAATGAAACTATCTTCTTTCGCTGCCGCTGCAGCACTACTGTACATGGGCACGACTGCACTGTATGCACTCGAAACCGAAAAACGCGATGCAAAGAACAGCATGATCGTTGTTTATAACCAGACTCCCGGAGCGGCGGAGAGCTTTGATGAGCTCTTCAGCAAAGGTATCCTCTACGGACGTTTGCGCTCGAATACATTTTATTACGACACGCTGAACAAAAATCCCGGAAAAACACACGACAACTTTGCATGGGGTGTCGGTGGCAGTATGCAGTACAGCACGGCCTACCTGTATGGGTTCGGTGCCACGGCCGGCTACTATATGACACGTACGCTCTTTACGGACAACACAGACGATCAGTACCCGGGTGTAGACTTTGGTAAAGCGGGCAAGGATACCTATGCCCGACGCGAGGGAAGCGGAGAGGGCATTGATGTGCTGGCAGTCGGCTACATAGAGTACAAGGGCGGGAAAACATCCGTCAAAGCAGGCCGCCAGATATTCGAAAGTGCCCATCTCCGCTCGAACGACACGAAGATGATCCCCAATACCTTTCAGGGTGTAAGTATCACCAACGGCGATCTGCCGCAGACAAAACTGCGTGCGGCGCTTTTTGAGAAGCAGAAGCTCCGCGATCATCGCACGTTCCATTCGGTCATCGCCTATGGCAGTTACGGTGACGCGGAGTACGGCAATGACGATTCGGGTGCGCACCAGGGGCTCTCGTTCGCCAATATCCGTGCGGCAGGTGTGAGCGTAAACCCCAATATGATCGTCGCGACGCTGCAGAACAAAACGGTTGAGAACTTAAAGCTGAACATCGATTATATGGCGATACCGGAGTTCTTCTCTTCAGTGATCACCGAAGCAAACTACAAGATCGCGCTTGGCGCAGAGGGCTGGTCACTGACGCCGGGCTTCCGCTATATGCAGCAGATGGACGACGGTGCCGGCGAGATCGGCGGTGCGGCGCTCAAAGGCGGGCTGGCAGGTCTGGACGGCGAACAAGATGGCTATAAAGACGCCAGCAGCGTCGATGCATCGCTCTGGGCGGCAAGGCTGCAGCTGAACAAGGGTGACGCATTCGTGCGTATAGGGTATTCCGCTGTCAGTGATGATGCCGATATCATCGCACCGTGGCGCGGTTTCCCGACGGGAGGCTATACGCGATCCATGGCGATGTTTAACTGGGAAGCCAATACCAAGTCATGGATGATCCACGGCTATTACGACTTCGGCAAAACGGGAATGGTCTCCGGCCTGCGTGCGTCGCTTGATTATGCCGATATGGATTATGATGACAAGAAACTGGAGCTGGGCGGTATCAGCAAGACCGACCGTTCGATCTTGCACCTCGATGTTTGGAAGACATTCGATCAGGTCAGGAACGCCGAGCTTAAACTGCGTTACGCAACGGTATCGGCGGAAGGCAACGCATACGCTGCCGATACGACCGACTATACATCATACGATGAGTACCGCGTGGAGCTCAACTACTTCTTCTGATCGGAGATGCTGTCTGCGATACCGTGTTTCGCTTCTACGAGCCAGAGCGAGCGGTGACGGTGCTCTTGCTGCTCCTGTGTAAGCGTGATCTGCACGCCGCGCTTGGCAAGCAGCTTTATGATCTGCCGTACCTCTACATCCATACCGAAAAAATCTATATAGTTGAAAATACCCTCTTTTGCACGCTCATAAAGATCTTTTGACAAGAAGAGCTTGATCTGCATCTGGTAGCTGACCCGCAAGAGATTACCGGTGCGTTCCGAACGTGTTTTTAACAGTATAAGCGGACCAAGGATCTTTTTGATGGAGACGACGTTTCCGACCAGTGCAGCGCTTTCGCACTCTTTTATCTGCCGCATCCACTGCGCTTCAAGTTTTGCGGTAAGCGGAAGGATAGAGAGCTCCGGATGGGTGTCTATGAATTCATAGCAGGCCATCAGTTTTTTCTTCTCATAGAGCGCATTGAGCTTTTTGGATTTGTCGATGAAGGAACCGAGTTCGCTGTTCTCCGCGGAGTGTACGAGTTCGCACAGCAGCGTGTATAGAATATCGGCTTTTTCAAATGCTTTGCGTTTAAGCGCATGAATGATTTCGTCCGTCAGTGTTTCGGGGTCTGTGACCAGTGCGCGGTAGGTAGGCGTCTGCTGCAGAACAGGATAGGACTTGCTGAGCTGTTTGATCTTCGGAAAATCTTTCTCATCAAGGGCTCTGGAGAACTCTATGAACGCTTCGGGGTGATCCAGCAGAAGACGGATAAAAGGCGATTTCCCGGCAACGGTGTTGAAAGGGTAGAGCAGTTTTTTGGCCTCTTCTTTCTGCCCGGTCAGCACGAGCCTCTGTGCTTTAGTGAACAGAACGTTCCACTGCTCTTCGACGGTATTGAATGCGGGAGTCTCTGTCAAGAGCGGAAAGCGCATGGTGAGACTGTAGATAAGGTTGTAGCGCTCTTTTTTGATCAGTTCAAGCAGGCGCGGATAGTGTTCAAACGCTTCGAAAAGCGAGAAAAGGCGTTGCTCTTTGGAGGGGATGCCCATAAATGGCGAGAGGGCATCGCGTGCAGAGGCCGTCTGGTTGGCACACAGTTGCTGCAGAGCGTATTCATAAGCCTGCGAGAAGATGTTCTCAAGCTGTTTATAGCTGCTGCGCTGCTGCAAAAGCGGCTCATGCTCGCTGAGGGCGTAGGCTTCAACATACGAAGCGGTCTGTATCAGGTAGTCGAACGTTTCCAGCGGAGCGAGACTGATGCGCTGTGCCGAACCGTCTTCAAGGCCTACGAAGAGGGTATTGGGATCGGCAAGGCAGAGCGAACGGATGGGGGCCTCCACGCTTATGAATGCGTTGTCGAGGGTTCGCATGGTGTCGAGCTTGATCAGGGCGATATGATTGTACTTTGATGCGGCAAGCGCAAAGTGCTGGTTTGGCAGGACAAGCAGGTGGGCAATAGGGCCGAGCGTTGTAGACGTACGCTGAATAGGACGTTTTTTGTCAAGATGGATCAGACTGACAACGCCGTCGATATTCCCGCTAAGCAGACGCGACTCGTCAAGAAAGCTGATCGCATCTATGCGGACTTTGCCCGGTTTGATCCTTTGCGTGTTTGCCTGGGTCTGAAGGTTGGTGACGACGATACTGCCTCCGTACCCGCTTGTCGCGATAAGCGTTCCCTTAAAAGCCGCAGTGGATACAAAGGTGTTTTCTATCTTAAACTGCGTACCGTCATATTCGGGGAACGAAGAGAGGCGTGCTATCAGGTTCGTACTTTCGGTGCGCCAGACAAATACGCGTCCCGTTTTTGTCCCTGCAACCAGATAGGATGAGCGCGGGTCAAATGTCAGCAGTTCAACGGGATGCTCCTGCGTGGCATAGGAGCGGACCACCTGTTTTGTACGCAGATCGATGACGCGTATGGCATTAGGCTCATATTGGGTAAAGGCAAAATAACGTCCGTCAGGGCTGAAAGCGCAGTTGCGGGGTGTCAGCTGCGAGGCAGGGAGTTGAAAACGGCCGTTAAGCACACAGCTGTCAGGGTCGACAAGAAAGAGCGCAGCTGTTTGGGTAACCAGACCTATCTGCCCGTTTTTGAGTTTCTTGAGTACGATGATGGCAGATTGTTCACGCAGACACTCCATCAGTGTGGGCATCAGGGCCTCCAGAGTATCTCTTCGACCTTGTTGACGCTGCCGGCACTGCCGGCATCCGCATCGAAGAGATAAAATATGTTCGTTGCACGGGGTGAACGGCAGATGAGTCTTCCCGCATAGTCACTGCTATTATCGCACAATTGCAATGAATTCTCACCATAAATATCGGTAAACAAAGTTCCCACGGCTGCGTAGGGCTCGGCCTCTATATGTTCACTCAGCAATGAAATGCTTTGTATCCGCTCGGTGCCCGGTTCCGGTGTGATGATGAGCCAAGGTGTACCGTGGTAGGTGACACGAAACAGGGTCGAAGGTCTGCCTTGAAAAAAAGCTGTGAAAGGAGTGATGTCATAAGCGGGAAGTCTGGTGCCGATCGCATCGAGTGTAAAGGGTGTTGCAGCACTCAGGGGACCGACGCCATCTTCACTCAGTTTAAGCGAATAGCGCGGTTTCTCCGACTGACTGCAGGCAAGCAGAAAGAGCGTTATGCCGATTGCAGCGGCAAGTCTCAGCATAACGTACATAGAAATCCGACTACATCAAGCCGCGCATCATCAGATGTTTGTACATCAGCTTCAGCATATATTTGTCAAATGCCCACCAGACCCAGTACTCATTGTAGGGTTTGAGGAACGGTGCCGACGGGGCCAGACCGTCGTAGTTGAACTCGGCCATCATGATCTTGCCGTAACGCGGTTTAAGCGGACAGACGGTGTAGCCGTCAAACTTGGCTGTCGGCTCTTTGCCTTCCATGACGGCAACAAGATTCTCGACCAGGACAGGACCGTGCTTACGGGCACTGCCGCCTGTCTTACCCATAGGGATACCGCAGATATCACCGATACCGAAGACATTTTTATAGCGGTTGTGCTGCAGTGTATGGCGGTCGACTTCAAGCCACCCTTTGGCTGAACCTTTCTGCCATCCGAGCGGGGAGTTTACGACAGCATCGGGCGCGCTCATCGGCGGAACGACATGGATAAAGTCGTATTCCATTTCGACCTCTTCGGTCTTGGTGATCATATCGTACTCTTCAAGATCCTCGTCGTATTCGCCTTTGACCTGATAAGTGTGCGTAAAGGTCGCTACTTTTTTCTCGGCATCGATGGCGGTAAGGTTATGTTTGAACTTCGGCGTGATACCGTAATCTGACTGGATCTCTGTCAGTGCTTCATGCACTTCAGGGATACCGAACAGTTTCCCGCCGTTTGTTGCGAAGGTAAAGTCGGCACTCAGACCGTCCTGGCGCAGGTAGTCATTGCTGAGGTAGAGGATCTTCTGCGGTGCTCCGCCGCATTTGATCGGGGTGTTCGGCTGCGTACAGATGACTTTAGGCGTACCGCTTTTCGCCGCTTCTTTAAGAGCGTTGAACCAGTCGTTGGTCAGTGTCCCCCCGGTTGCCGTTCCCGCTTCGGGGTCGTTAAGGTAGACGCTTGAGATACCGTGTTTACCGACAAGGTCGGCACTCATTCCTTTGATCCACTCATAATGGTACTGCAGGCCTGTTGCGACGACAAGGTAGTCATAACCGACTTCCTGGCCTCCGCGTGTGACAACTACATTGTTATCGGGGTCAAACGTGGCCACTTCGTCTTTGATCCAGGTGACATCATCGCCGATAAAATCCCTATTGTCCATAACGATATCTTCAGGCGCGTATTCTCCGGCGGCAATGAAGACCTGACCCGGCTGGTAAAGATGCACGTCGTTAGGCGCTATGATCGTGATGTCGGGATTGTTCAGGGCTTTGCGAAGACGTGCAAGCGCCATAATACCGCCGGCACCGCCGCCGACAATGACGATCTTGCCTGTTGCATCTGAAGCTTGTACGTCAGTCACACCGGCAGTAGAACCCGCCAGCACCGAAGCGGCTATCGGCGAGATCGCCATCAGCTTGAGCGCGTCACGTCTGGAAAGCTGAGACTCCTCTTCGACACTTTCGAGAAGTCTATCCAGTAATTCCTCTTTCTCTACTCTTTTCATCATAATCCCCTTTTATGCATGATATAACATTTCTATTATAATCATACACCCGCTGGTCTTGTCTTAAGCTTAGGAGTAGATACGCTCCAGCATCATCTGCATCGAAACTTTGCCGTTGAACTCGTTTCTGTTGAGGGTATAGCTGCAGGTCAGTTTGCCGTTTTCAGGGAAAGGGACGTTCTGTCGGAATGCCAGCAGTTCGTGGGTACGGCGCTGATGCGGCGCAAAACGCAGGTTGATACGGCTGTGGGCGCTGTCTGCGCCGAAATATTTGACATTCACCACTTCCGCATTGTCTGCGAGAAAACGGGGTCTGGGATTCCCCTCGCCGTAGGGCTCGAACTGCTCGAGGAGGTGCAGCAGGTCGAAGTCAATGTCATCATGATGCAAGATACCGAGGATCTGCTCTTTGGGAAGAAAGTCTTCCGCAGGCAGCTGCGCGGCTGAAAGGTTTATCGCTTTCGTGAAAGCGGCGATATTGTCGGCATTCAGGGAGAGACCGGCTGCCATCATATGCCCGCCGAACTTCTCCAAAAGCGTTTCCTGCTCTTTAATAAGTTCGTAGATACTGACGTTCCCAAGGCTGCGGGCACTGCCCTTTGCACGGCCTTTTTCGATGCTCAGAACGATAGCGGGCTTGGAGAACTGCTGCACAAGCCTAGCGGCGACAATGCCGACAACCCCCTCATGCCACCCTTCGCCTGCGACGACAATGACACTCTCTTCGGGGTTTACCTGCTGCATCGCCTGTTCGGTCGTCTGTGCCTCGGTAGCTTTACGCAGCGTATTGAGCTGATCGAGCAGTTCAAACTGTTTGTATGCGCGCTCTTCGTTCTCGGCCGTAAGAAACTCCAACGCGATAGAGGCATCTTCAAGACGTCCCGCCGAGTTGAGGCGCGGTGCGATCTGAAAGCCTATATCTTCTGAGCCGATGCTGCCTTTGTTCAAAAATTCGCGGATGATGACGCTGCTTGGACGCGGTGAACGCAGCATCTGCTTAAGACCATTCTGGACAATCGCGCGGTTGATTCCCACCAGCGGCATTACATCGGCGATGACAGCGAGTGCAAGGAGGTCGAGAAACTGTTTCATATCGATAGCAAGGCCGAGTTTCTTTTTGACCAGTCCCATCAGCAGCCATGCTACCTGTGCCCCACAGATCTCTTTGAAGGGGTAGGGGCAATGTGCAAGCTTGGGATCGACGATAGCGTACGCGTCCGGGAGTGTCTCCGAGGGGGTGTGATGATCGGTGATGATCAGATCGATTCCGCGCTCTTTACAGATATCGGCGGCTTCATTAGCGTTGATACCGTTGTCTACCGTAATGATCAGGTCTGCCTCGATACGATCGAGTATTTTGGCGGAGACGCCGTACCCATCCGTGAAACGGTTTGGGATGATGGTCTCCAGAGGGTAGGGGATCTGGCGGAAAAAAAGCGTGGTCAAGGCGGTGGAAGTTACCCCGTCGACGTCGTAGTCGCCCACCAGTACGATGCGTTCGTTGCGTGTAATCGCATCGGCAATACGCTGGGCCGCTTTGTCGGCATCTGCAAGTTCGGAAGGGTTCGGGATATCGGAGAGTTTTGAAAAGTTTCCCGCAAAGCGCGCCAGAAGCAGCGCGTGAAGGGACGCTTTGTCCAGCAGCGGCAGATCAGCCTTTGGCATGTTCGAGGGATGCGTTCACGAAAGCCAGGATGGCAGGATTCGGTGTCTGCAGGCGAGATGTGAATTCGGGATGGAACTGTACACCGAGGAACCATGGGTGGTCCGTGATCTCGACCGCTTCGATCAGGCCGTTTGATTCGCCGGTGACCACCATGCCCGCCTTTTCAAGTGCTTCGCGGTAGGTAGGGTTCGCTTCGTAGCGGTGGCGGTGACGCTCAAGAATGGTCTTTTCACCGTTATACGCCTGGCGGAGGATAGAACCCTTTTTGGTATCGCACGGGTACTCGCCAAGACGCAGTGTTCCGCCCATAGGCGATTTGTGCGTGCGAAGCTGGCTCTCTCCGGACTGGTCGATGAAATTGTCGATAAGATAGATCATCGGGTACTTCGTATCAGGATCGAATTCGATGGAGTTCGCCCCCTCATAACCAAGCACGTTGCGTGCAGATTCGACAAGGGTCAGCTGCATGCCCAGACAGATACCGAGGTAGGGGACCTTGTTGACACGGGCATAGTTGATCGCCTGGATCTTACCTTCTACGCCGCGGGAACCGAAACCGCCGGCAACGAGAACGGAGTCGCAATCGCGTAGGAGCGCTTCTGCCCCTTTCGCCTCGATGTCTTCACTGTCGACCCAGTGTATCTCGACACGGGTATCGAGGTGTGCACCGGAATGGATAAGCGATTCTATGAGTGACTTGTAGGACTCTTTGAGTTCGAGGTATTTGCCGACAAAACCGACAACGACACGCTCTTGCGGAGAGACGATCTTCTTGACGAGCGAATCCCACTGCTCCATATCGGGTTTCAGCTCACCCAGCTCCAGCTCTTTAGCGATAGGTGCGAGGATGTTCTGCTGAAGAAAGCTCATCGGCACAGCATAGATAGTCGCGGCATCGAGTGCTTCGACAACGCTGTCCTGGCTCACGTCACAGCTGAAGGCCAGTTTTTTCTTGAAGGTCTTCGGCAGCGGCGCTTCGCTTCGTGCGATGATCATCTGCGGAGTGATACCGATGCGGCGCAGTTCGCCGACACTGTGCTGGGTCGGTTTGCTTTTATGTTCGCCGGCGGCTTTGATGTAGGGGATGAGGGTAACATGGATAAAGAAAGTGCCTGCGACCTCTTCGTCGTGCTTCATCTGGCGGATAGCTTCCATGTACGGAAGGCCTTCGATGTCGCCCACGGTGCCGCCGAGTTCGACGACGAGGATATCATGCCCCTTGCCTGCTTGCTTGATGCGGTTGACGATCTCGCCGACGATGTGCGGGACGACCTGGATCGTCTGACCGAGGTAGCCGCCGGCACGCTCGCGCTCGATAACGGAGCTGTAGACCTGACCGGTGGTGAAGTTGCTGGTCTTGAGGTAGGAAGTATCGAGAAAGCGCTCGTAGTTACCGATGTCGAGGTCAGTCTCCGCACCGTCTTTGGTGACGAAGACCTCACCGTGCTCGAGCGGGCTCATCGTACCGGGGTCGACATTGATGTAGGGATCGATTTTCAGCATCCCGATGTCTTTGCCCGAATGTTTCAGCAGTGCACCGATGCTCGCCGCCGTGATCCCTTTTCCCAGTGAACTCAATACGCCGCCGGTGACGAAGATATATTTTGTCATGCTTATGTTCCTTAAATGCGATACTTCAAAATTATGGTTAGTTTGTGTCGACGGTGCCAAAACGGCAGACTATTGCGGTACATCTCTCGTGTAAACAGCATATTCATAGCGCGACTTTAAAAGAGATATTATATACTATCGTGACTTATAAAAATGTTTAGCATTTAGATCAAACGTGCAAAAAGAAGAAATATGGAATCAATTATCGTTTACGGCCTTGCCGCCCTTGCCATTTCGGTTGTCGTTAACCTGATATTGAAACATTACGGCATTTCACAGATAATCGGCTATATTCTGACCGGTACGCTGATCGTTTACCTGTTTGACCTGCGCGACCTTGCCGATTCGCATACGCTGGAGCTCGTGGGCGAGTTCGGTATCGTCTTCTTGATGTTTACCATCGGGCTGGAGATGTCTTTGGCGAAATTGCGGCTGATGAAAAAGCTGGTCTTTATCAACGGTGCTCTGCAGGTAGGTATCAGTGCGGTCATTTTCTTTGTTCTTTCGCACTTCCTTTTCGGTATCGACGTCAACTCCTCGCTCATCATCGCTACAGCGCTTTCGCTCTCATCTACCGCAGTCGTATTGACGTACCTCAAAGAGAGCAAAGGGATCTACGCACCCTACGGTCAGCGCTCGACGGGGATTCTGATTTTTCAGGATATCGCCGTTATCCCCATCCTTATCATGATAGGTTTTCTCGCCAGTGACGGCGGCGATCTGAAGATGGTCCTTCTGGAGACGGTGCTGAGTGCCATTGTGGTCATCGGACTGCTCTTTGTCATCGGTAAAAAAGTGATGTCATGGTTATTGCACTTCTCTGCGGACAGCAAGGTCGAAGAGCTCTTCATGGGGTCGGTACTCGTTATCGTCATAGGGGCGTCGATGCTGGCCCATGCCGCAGGGTTTACCTATTCACTGGGGGCTTTCGTCGCGGGTATGATCATTGCGGAGACACGCTATCTGCATAAAGTGGAATCGGATATCGCACCCTTTAAAGATCTGCTGCTGGGCACGTTCTTTATTACGGTCGGGATGAAGATCGATCTTGCATTTTTCTTTGCGCATATCTTTGAGATCGTCGGGCTGTTTATCGCTATCTTGTTTATCAAAGGAGCGGTTATCCACGGGGTGATCGGAATGGGGTCAAAATCGGTCACCGGGTTTAAAACAGCGGTGACGCTTGCACAGGTCGGAGAGTTCTCTTTTGCCATCTTCGCCCTCGCGGCGGCAAATCACCTGATGGAACCCGAACTGGTACAGACCCTGGTACTGGTGGTGGTGCTTTCGATGCTGGCCACGCCGTTCATGCTCTCCAAGCGCCGCTGGCTTCAGGACAAGATCTTTACCAAAGGGGAGATCGAGCAGCGGGACATGACACCTCTTGAGAAGCGCAAAGACCATGTCGTTGTCTGCGGATACGGTGTCGTAGGGCAGTTCGTTGCCAAAAAACTGCAGGCGCTCGGTATTGCCCATGTGGTTGTCGACAACAACTATCGCCACGTACAACGTGCCAAACGTGCCGGTGAAGAGATCTACTACGGGGACATGTCCAAAGCCGCGATTCTGGATGCTTTGAATGTGGAAGAAGCATCATCGGTCATCATCACGCTGGATAATCCGGACAAGAAACTTTTGGTCTGTGAGGCACTGGCCCAATATGGCGACCATATCAACATCGCCGTCAAAACCGTTACACTTGAAGAGAAAGCGATGTTAAAAGATCTGCCGATTAGTTATATGGTCGATGGGAAAGAGGTCGTTGCCGAGGTGTTGGTCGAGAAGGCGATGCACTGCCAGATTTAAGCGTCAGCGCTATTGCGCCGGCATCTCGTCAGTTTTTTTCTGCTCGCTGGTCAGCCACTGCAGGTAGTTGATAGACCATGTGAGGTCGATTATCGCCTCTTCTACACTCTGCTGAGGTGTTTCAAGGTGTGCTTTGAGCTCCTTGAGACGCTGTTTGAGATACTGTGCCATGCTGTAGTAGATGTTCAGTGATTCGTCATCCTGCGCTTTGATGATGGTCTCTTCGAGTGTCTTGACCAGGTTCTCTTCGTTTGGAAAGATATTACCCGCTTTGCGGATAGTACGCTGTACTTTCTGAAGGTGGTCCATATCGACTTTGTATGATTCGCTCATCAGTTGCCTCGTGACCCCGGTTTGATGGCTTCGGATCCGTCTTTACAGAGTGGACAGCTCTCCGGTGCATACATCTCGAATGTGAAATCGTCCAGTGCGAAGAACGGCATCCCTTCTGGCAGTTTACAGTTAGGTTTGCGTTCCGTATCGCTGCCGCTGCGCTGGCAGAAACCGCGGTTGGCAAGGGCCGCAAAAGCGACGACTTTGCCGCCGAGTGCTTCAATAGCCTGTGCCGCTTCCATGGCCGAACCGCCGGTCGTGATGATATCTTCACAGATAAGGACACGTTCGCCCGGTTTGATTTCGAAACCGCGGCGAACTGCCATCTGACCTTCGACGCGTTCAGCGAAGATGGAGCGCTTGTCCAGCGCGGTAGCCAGTGCAAAACCGGCGATCAGGCCGCCAAGTGCAGGGGCACAGACCGTGTCGACCTCGATACCGTCGGCCTTGATGACATCTGCGAGGGCATCGGCAAGGAGTTTTGCCGTTTTAGGGTCTTCGAGGACTTTTGCCGACTGAAGATAGAATTGTGAGTGATTGCCGGAGCTGAGCTTGAAGTGTCCTTCAAGCAGGGCATCGGCATCCATATATATTTTTTTAACGTCCATCATTAAACCGTCAAAATGTCTTGTTCTTTTGTCTTCAGGATATCTTCGACTTTTGCAATATAGCTGTCAGTGAACTTCTGAATCTTGTCCTGCGCGCCTTTGGACTCGTCTTGGGTGATCTCTTTGTCTTTTTCAAGCTTTTTGATCGCGTCGTTGGCTTTTTTGCGGTCGTTGCGGATGGCGACTTTCGCATTTTCGCCCATGCCCTTGGACTTCTTGACCGTCTCCTGACGCTGCTCTACCGTCATAGGAGGGAAAAAGAGTTTGATCTGTTCGCCGTCATTGTTCGGGTTGACGCCGATGTTTGCTTTTGCGATGGCACTTTCTATATCGCCTAAAAGGTGTTTTTCCCATGGCGTGACCGTGATGGTCGTCGCATCCGTTGCAAGCACTGTCGCGACTTGTGAGAGAGGTGTCGGAGTATCATAATAATTGACTTTTACACTGTCAAGGACCTGTGTCGTTACTTTACCGGTACGCAGTGTTTTAAACTCCAGCATCATGTGGTCGATGGCACCTTGCATCTTCATTTCGCATTCTTGATAAATTTCTTCTAACATCTTATTCCTTTACTAAAATCATACTGCTCTGAGCGTTCCCGTGCTTTAAAAAGATACGGTTGCGGTCATATTTGAGGGTTTTGTCCGTTTCGATGTGAACCACACCGTTTTGGGCATTGATATACTCCCACCCATACCCGGAGAGGTAATATTCAAGCCGTGTTATGCTCTGCGGAATTGTAGCGTGAATTATTTTAAGTTTTCCTCCGGCCGGCCAACTTTTCGGTTCAATCCATGTTGTCGGAAGTGTCGAAATCCGAAGTTTCGGCTTGAGGTTCACCTTTCCTACCAGCGCGATACGGTCAAGATCGTACGGATCGCTGTCACCGCTGACGGCACCGGTGTTTTGGTTGAGGATGAGATCGAAACCGAAAGATTCGATAGCCGAACGCACCTTCCGGTCGAACTCGCCGTAAGGGTAGGCATAGTAACGGGGTTTGAAGCCGAGCTTCTCTTCAAAAGCGGCGTAGCCTCGTCTTGTGTCGTCGATGACGGCTTCTTCTGTCAGGCTGACCATGTGTTCATGGGCGTAGCTGTGCAGGGCGATTTCACCGTGCCTGGACGCCTCGATGATCTGCTCCCAGCTCATAAAGTCGTTATAGCCGCGCTCGGTAGCCTCGATGTAGATGAACAGCGCAAAAGGGTAACCGTACTCTTTAAAGATCGGCAGACCGTTCTGATGAAAACTTTTATAGCTGTCATCAATGGTAAGTACGACCCATTTGTCATCGATGGGCTCGTTGTTCTTGAAGGCTTGTGCCAGCCGGCTGAGCGGTATGACTTTGTAGCCGTTGGTCTTGAAGTAGTCGAACTGGGCTCTTAAGTCGGGTAGGGAGGTGTTGGTGGAAGCGTGTTTGTCATCACCGAAACGGTGGTAGACAAAGATGTGCGCATCAGCCCATAACTGCAGCGCCATTAACGCCAGTAGAAAGAGCTTACGCATCACGGAGGTTATTTGCTGCTGTTCGCTTCAGCAGCCGGTACTTCAATAACCGGTGCAGCGACATCTGCCTGCTCGATCATCGTATCGACGACAGAAGCATCTTTTGCCTGCGCATAGAAGTATCCGAGGCTGATCGTATTGACAACGAACAAGAAGCCCAGGAAAAAGGTGATTTTAGCAAGAAAGCTGTTTGGCCCTTGGGCACCGAAAACCGATTCATTTGAACCGCTGTAGGCGCCCAAACCGATACTTGAACTTTTTTGCAGGAGTACGGCAATAGTGAGCAGTACTACCAGGACAATTTGCGCAATCAGCAAAATGCTAGTCATAATCTATATCCTCAGATTGTATAAAGTGGCGAATTATAGCAAAAAAAATGTTAAGGGTACTTAATCTGCTATCTTTATAGGAATGAAGGGGTGGGGTTGGCTATAATTTCAAAAATAAATCAAGAGGAAGGCCCGCCGGTGAAAAAAGCACTGATCGTCATGATACTGCTGTTGAGCGCAACGTTTTTGTTGTTATGGCAGGAGGACGGCAAGGAGGGGTCAGCCCCTGAACGTGCTTCGGTAGTGGCCAGTACGTTTGCGCTTTACGACCTTGCTTCAGCCATCGCCGGAGAGCGCATCAGCGTCGAGATGATCGTGCCTTTCGGGGTAGATGTCCACAGTTTTGAGCCGACACCGCGGGATATGGCAAGGCTGAGCGAAGCAAAACTCTTTATCTACAGCGGGGCCGGTCTGGAACCGTGGGCAGAGAGTTTCAGTTCCGCAGCGACCAAGCTTGACATCAGCCGTTTTGTGACGCTCCATACTGTCGGGGAACATGAACATGCCGGGCACGAAGGCGAATGTTCTCATCATGAAAGCGGCGGAGACCCCCACTACTGGCTGGACCCGCAGAACATGATCGCCGCATCGGAGCAGGTCACTGTGGCACTTTGTGCACTTGACCCTGACAACGCAGCGTATTATCAGGAGCGTTCCGGACGCTATGTGAAAAAGATGCAAATGCTGGACACTCTGTATACAAAACGTCTTCAGCACTGTTCAAAGCGTATGATCGTCGTCAATCATAACGCCTTCGCCTACCTGGCCGAACGGTACGGCTTTGAAGTGCATGCAGTCAGTGCTCTTTCACCCGAGGCGATGCCCAGTGCAAAGACAATGGCACAGTTGAGCGACCTGATCGTGGACGAAGATGTCAAGGTTCTCTTCTTCGAATCGTTCGTAAGTGACAGGCTGATGAAAAGTCTGGCTAAAGAGACGGGCGCCAGCGTCGATGTCTTGCAGCCCCTGGCGAACATCACTGCGGACCAGGCGGAACAGGGGAGTGATTATGTGATGCTGATGGAAGCAAACCTTGACAAGCTTGCGGAAGCGATGGTGTGCAGATGACTTTTGACGTCCCGCTCTTTGAGACAAAACGGCTTTCGTTCAGTGCCAATGGGCAGTCTGTGCTGAAAGATGTCTCGCTGCGTATCCTCAGAGGGGAATACTGTGCCATCATCGGTCCCAACGGCGGAGGAAAAACGACGCTGATCAGGCTTTTGCTGGGATTGGAAAAACCGACAAGCGGGGAGATCCTGCTTTTTGGTCTTGGACAGAAACGTTTTAAGGCATGGGAGAAGATCGGGTTCGTGCCGCAGCGCGTTGCACAGTTTGACGGACAGTTCCCTGCTACGGTTTCAGAGGTGGTCAGAATGGGCCGCGTCGCCAAGAGAGGGCTCTTTTCCCGCGAAAGCAGCGAAGATATACAGGCCGTTGAAGAGGCGATGGAGAAGATGGATGTCACCCATCTTCGCGACAAGCTCATCGGTGAACTCTCCGGCGGAGAGCGTCAGCGTGTCATGATCGCACGGGCATTGGCATCGAGGCCCGAAGTGCTCATACTCGACGAACCCAATACCGGGGTCGACATGGTCTCTCAGCAGCGTTTCTATTCACTGCTGCGTGACCTGAACAAAGAGGAGAAGATGACGATCATCTTTATTACCCATGATGTAGGGGTGATCGCCGAGGACATCGGGAAGATGCTCTGCATCAACCAGACACTGCTTTCGTGCAGCAACCCTTCCGAAGTGCTCAGCTGTTCGCAGATGAGCAAGCTTTACGGTATCGATGCGCACCTGATCCATCACCATCATCACTAAAAGGAGGTACGGGAATGATCGAAATGTTTCAATATGACTTCATGATCCGTGCCTTCCTGGCCGGTTTTGTTATCGCCGTTCTGGCATCGGTCAGCGGTTCGTTTATCGTCTTGCGCCGCTACTCCATGATGACGGAGACACTGGCGCACTCGGCTCTTGTGGGGGTGGCTGTAGGACTGCTTACCGGGGGCAGTCCGCTCTGGATGGCGGTGATTGTCGCACTCGTCAGTGCCTGGACCATCGAATACCTTCGCAGCTATTTTCATCTCTATTCCGATGCGATACTTGCGATTTTCCTTTCGGCTTCGCTGGCGCTGGCGGTCATCATCGTATCACTGGCGGGAGCGTTTAACAACTCGCTGTTCAGCTACCTCTTCGGTTCCATCCTCTCTGTCAGCAATGCTGACGTAATAACGATGCTGCTCTTTGGCGGTGTTGCGCTGGGAGTACTGCTTCTGTTCTATAAAGAACTCTATTTTATCGCCTTCGATGAAGAGGTGGCGCAGACGAGCGGTATTAAAGTAAAAGCGCTCAACTTCCTGTTCGTGACCATCGTCGCCATTATCATCGCACTTTCGATCCGCGTTGTGGGGACACTGCTTATCGGTGCATTGATGGTGATCCCGACGGTCTCTGCTTTACAGTATAGGCAGGGGTTTGCGCGTACGATTATGATCGCGCTCTTTTTTGCACTCATAGCGGTTTTTAGCGGGATGACCTTCTCGTACTATTTTTCACTGCCAAGCGGTGCGACCATTGTGCTTTCGACGCTGGTCATCTTTATCCTTTCACTGCTGATCAATCGCCGCCGATGAGTGTTCAGGTCGAGTTCTCAAAATACGCGGACCATTACGGTCTATATAATGTAATACAACAGCGTGTCGTAGCGAAACTGCTTGCGGATCTGGATGAAGAGCCCAAACGCATACTCGACCTCGGCTGCGGCAGCGGAGCACTCTGCCGTGCACTCCCCTGGGCGCCGGAACATTTTATCGGTGTGGATTTTGCACCGGGAATGCTGGAGCTGCATCCCAAGGCGGAAAACATCGAATGCATTTATGGTGATTTTAACGATCCGACACTCTTTGAGCATCTTCAGCATCTTGAGCTTGATCGTATCTTTTCCGCTTCGGCGCTGCAATGGTCGAAAGATCTCGAGGCGCTTTTTATACGTATTGCCTCTCTTCATACACCTCTCTCACTGGCTATCTTTACGGGAAATACTTTTAAAACACTTTTCGAGACTGCGGGGCTTAAGCCCCTGCTGCGCAGCAGTGAGGAGGTGACGACCCTTGCAAAGCGCCATTTTCATGCGCCGCGCGTGGAGGTCGTACGCTATGAACTGGCTTTTGACTCCACCCGCGATATGTTTCGCTACATCAAACGAAGCGGTGTGAGCGGCAGCCGGAATGTATTAAGTTATAAAGAGATGAAACATCTCATGCACAGTTATCCGCTGCATTACCTTGAATTCGAAGTTGTTTTTATTCACTCCTGCTGAGATGCTTGCCATTCATAGAATCGCTATTGCATAAATTGAAGTCACCGTCTAAATACATTATATAAGTTCATTGTCAAGTGATTGGGGTTATGATGAAAGCAAGAATTGCCTGAAAACAGATTATGTCAGTAACAATATGAGAGACAGGAGGCTAAAATGCAAAAGATTGAGAAATATGCAAACCTGCAAAACGAACTGCCAAAACTGCAAAAAGTTTTGACCGATGCCATTCAGTCGGATGTACTGGAGATCAAAAAGGTCGATAAGACGTGCGCCAAGTATATGGCGGCATGCGAACATATAGCCGACCTTCAAAAAGCGGAGTACGTCATCTATTCCAAGTACATCAAGAAAAGCGAACACAAGTATGAGAAGTTTGCATTCGTCGACAGCGAAGGCGAGGTCGTCTGTCATGTAAGCGGACAGGATATGGCACTGTATGGACTCTTAAGCCCCTGTACCAATCTTTCGTTCAGCGAAGATTATGTAGCTGAACATACTATATGATATATGTTCTATCCGAGCAGGTCGGTTTTCTCCAGTGTATAAAGCCGATACCGGATAGATTTGAAGCGTTCGGAGAGTTCCGGATCGATTATCTTGCACATCTCTTCAAGTACACGGGATGACTCCTGTGCTCTCTTATAATTTGCAATAACAATACTTTTTATATCTTCCCTGTCGAGTTCAGTCGCCACGGTGGGGCGCAAAACATCGTTGACACTGTCACGTGAAGCAAGAAGGTTTTCGAGTTCGCCGATACGGCTTTGGTGGCGCAGCTCTTTGAGTGCAGAAGCGAGTTCTTTATTATTATGTATATAGCGGGCGACGTCTTCGATAACGCGGATACCCTCTTTGAGGCGGTTGAGGTTGGCGTCGATCACCCGAAAGAGTTCGGGTGAAGGGGTCTTAGTCATCGTTGTTGCCGAAAATGCCGAGAAGCTGCAGAAGGTTGACGAAGATATTGAAGAAGTCCAGGTAAAGTGCAATGGCACCTTCGATTGGCGTTTCAAACATACCGTTCATCAATGCCTGCGTGTCATAGATGATAAAGATACTAAACAGCAGTACTACTGCAGCCGAGATGATAACACCCATCAAAGGGCTTCCCAAAAAGATGTTCACGATAGAGAAGCCGATAATGACGATGAGTGCAATAAACAACGGTTTGCCGAATGTCGTAAAGTCTTTCGTCGTTTTGATGGCGTAGAAGCTCATAGCGCCGAAAATGACCGAAGTCATCATAAAGGCATTACCTACAATGGCGCCGCCGCCTGACATACTCAATACAGAAGAGAGCAGCGGTGCGATCATAATACCGGTTGTAAACGTAAAGGCGAACATCAGGACCATGTTCAGTCCCGGTGTGTGTTTAGCGAAGTGTAATCCGATCAGCAAGCCGATAGCCAAAAAGAAAATCGGCCAGTGCCATGCTGCCAGAGTAACGGCCATAGGGATACCTACATAGGCACCAACTGCTCCTGCCATCAATGATGCAGCAAAAAGCTTATAGGTCTGTTTGACAAAAGAGACGATCTTTGCCTCGGAACGGTCTACTGTTTCATAAGCAGATGCACCGCCGCGAGCATAATCACGATCATAAAGTCCCATGTGTTTCCTTCCTTGTGTTTTATAGTGGATGGATTATATCCTAACCCCACGCTTGATATTTACAGTGTAACTATATATACAGATGGACAATCATTGGTAAATGAGTAAAAAAGTAGCAAAAAAGCAGTTAAAAAAAGGCAGATAAAATATTTTTGCAATATTTTGCAATTTCTTTGAAAAACCTCTTGACATTGGTTTTGATTTCCCCTATAATTCCCGTCCACAAACGATGAGAGTCGCTGAGTTAGCGCCTTGAGAACGGAAGTTCGCAGAGTTTGAGATCATTGAAAACTAAGCAGGTT
>JBFEWT010000163.1:0-3965 GCA_041546225.1 Sulfurimonadaceae bacterium | reverse complement strand
TGTACCGCCGACGCATCTGCAAGAAACTCGCGCTGACGGCTTATGACAGCCTTTATGATCTCGCCGATCGTAGTACCGACAAAACCGATGGCGCTGAAGCCGATCGCAAGCATCATAAGAGCAGCCGCCGCATCGCCTTTTTTTCCCGAACCGCTGCTGCGGTGATACCTGCCGCCGTCCATCGCTTCGAGTATCTCGCGCCCGATAAGCCCGATGAGCAAAATGCCGTGCTGTATGCCCGTGATGCGGATATTGAGTTTCATATCACCGTTGAAGATATGGCTGAACTCATGGGCAATGACCCCCTGAAGCTCTTCGCGTTCAAACGCCTCCAGCGCACCCTGCGTCACGCCGATGACCGCATCATCATAACTCAGTCCCGCGGCAAAGGCGTTAATGCCCGCCTGATTGAGCAGGTAGACAGGCGGCGCGGCGATGCCCGATGCAATCGCCATCTCTTCGACGACATCAAGCAGCTGGCGCTCTTTTTCATCGCGCGTATCCCGGGGGATAAGACGGCCGCCGAGTGCTTCGGCAACGACATGGCCGCCTGCGGAGAGCTCGCTGAGCTTGTAAAGGCTTCCCAAAAGCACGATGGCGATTACCGCCGCGCCGCTGATGTAGAAAGTGCGCCACTCAAAAAGCGCCGCAAACCCCTCAATACTGCCGATGACTTCGCCCTCACTGTAGTAAGCGAGTACGACCATCACAAAGAGGTTCGTCATAAGCACGATACCCGCAATGCCCACTATAAACAGGACGAGCAATACGGCCGTCGAGCGTCTCGCCTTTGCCTGTGCCTCAAAGAAGTTCATCTAAGCGCTTAAAACGTAAACTTCGGTGCTTCCTGAATGGCCTCCGAATCAGCGAACTCCAGCAGTGAAGCGTCGGCAGGATGACCAAAAGAAGCCGCAAGGTAGTTTTGCGGAAACGACTGGCGGAATGTGTTGTACGCCATGACGGAATCGTTGTAAAACTGGCGTGAAAAAGCGACTTTGTTCTCCGTCGTCGTCACCTCTTCGTGCAGCTTGATCATATTTTCGTTGGCCTTGAGCTCAGGGTAATCTTCCATGACGAAGTTAAGTTTTCCCATAGCACCCATAAGACCCTGCTCCGAATGCGCAAGCCCCTGGATGGCGGCAGGGTCCGAAGGGTTGTCATGAGCCATCTTAAGACTCTCCACCGCCGAATTACGTGCCGCAATGACCGCTTCAAGCGTGGCGCTTTCGTGTTTGAGATACCCTTTTGCCGTCTCAACAAGGGAGGGGATAAGGTCGTTGCGGCGTTTGAGCTGCACTTCGATCTGCGCGAACGCGTTCAGGTAACGGTTTTTCAAAGCGACTAGCTGGTTAAACACTGAAACAAGGAAGAGCGCAAGGGCGACAAGGATCACAAGGGTGATAAGGGTACTCATGGTTCTGCTCCGAAATCTTTTTAGCTATTATAATCAAATATGGATTAATTACAAACGCAATTTAACGTTAAGATACAGCCTGTAAAGTACAACCGCGGATAATACTGTCACCTCTTTTCAACACAGCAGTTAGTTTGTTATTTTTAATTTAATATAGATGGATGGCTGATAGAATAAACAAAAATGCAGTCAGGGAGATCCATGAAGCATGTCAAAGAACTGCGTCAATATGCACAGACCCTAAGTGCCCTATATGTTGAGGACAACCGGGACATACGCGAAAACACCCAGATGTTATTCAACGAGTTCTTCAAAAGCGTCGACATCGCCGTAGATGGCGTTGACGGGCTCGAAAAATACAATCAGAACAAATATGACATCGTCATCACCGACATCAACATGCCGAAAATGAGCGGTACGGAGATGATCGAAGAGATCAAAGAGATCAATCCCGAGCAGAAGATCATTACCATCACCGCCTACAACGAACCCGATATCCTGATAGACATCGTCAAAAAAGGGGTCAGCGGTTTCATCTTAAAACCCATCAGCAATAACGATGTCATCACAACACTCTACCCGGTCTGCCGCGACGCCTACATGCAAAACCTCAACATCGAACTGGTGCATCAGCTCAACGAAGAGAAAGCGAAACTCGAAGAGCAGTACAGAGCGCTCAAAGCCAAGAACAACACCATCGACACGAAACATCAACAGCTGGAAAAGCTGCTGGAGCAGAAACATGCGGCGCAGCAAAAAACCGTAAAAGATCCGGAACCACAGAGCGAACCTGCCGTAGAAAAAGTGGTCGTGGACGATGCCTATTTCGCGGCAGATGAAGATGAGGGCAAAGAGAACGTCATCCTCATCAGCGACGACTGCGATGAGCTGCTGGAGATCTTTACGGAGATACCCGAGCTGCTCTCACGCTACGACATGGAGCGCGATCGTGATGACATCGTCAAAATCACCGCCGACCTGACCCGGGCCGCGTCGGTGATGTTCCATTACGCACCCTACCTCGACGTCATCTCCCACGCTATCAACGAACTCTCCACCACCATCACCGACAACATGGATGCGTTTACGGCACTTCTGGAGTGCGATACCGACAGCGTCCTGACGCTCTTCGATGCGGTCAGTGCGGACATGGAGCGCTATGTCGAGCGTTTCCGGGTCGAAAGTATGGCGATGCACAACATCCACCACATCCATCAGCCCACCGCACTGAGTATCCAGCAGATCGTCGGACTTATCGTACCCGGTAACGATGAGGATTACGGGGAACTTGAATTTTTTTAAAACGGAAAAGGCTCACGGCAGAAGAAAAGCAGCGTGTGCGTAAAGCGGTGTCGAATTACTTCTTTATGACCAGCAGGGGCAGAAAGCCGAAGTACTGAAGCCGGTGCAGCTCTTTGTCGATGTTGGCATCGGGCTTGATGCTCAAGATGAGCGCTTTCGCCTCTTCATCGCTAAACTCGCCGATATATTCGCCTTCGCCGTGCTCCTCGGCATAAAGCTTTACCAGTGCATGGCTCGCGGAGGACTCTTCGTACTTCCATATTTTCATAAACGGCCTCCGGCTTTCATCTTTTTTTTCGGCATTATACTCTATCCGTTAATCACCCCGAAGGAAAGTTTTTCTTCAACGTGCGTGTGAGCCCCTGCAGAACAACGTCGATGTCAGAGTCAGATTTATAGACATCGTGAACGCTGTAGCTGCCAAGCTTCTTCGCTCCGCAGAACTGGAAAGCCTTGTGCAGGGCGACATTGGCCTCGTCCACGCTCATTCCTTCAAAGAATCCCTCCGGGTTGTTGAACTCGCTCGCGGGGCAGTTGTAGGTAAAACTGAGCATATAGCGTTTCTCTTTCATCAGTCCGCCGCTGCCGTACTTTTTCGACAGATCCTCCTGGCTGCGCCCGTCGTTCATATAGGTGATGCTTCCGCCCCCGCCGGAGAGGACCTCATCGAGGTACTTTTTCCCCAGCCACGGCAGCCCCATCCAGTAGACGGGCGACTGCACGAAGATCACATCGGCCCACGCAAACTTCTCCAGCTCCGTCTCCACCTCATACCCTTTTTCGATAACAGTCTCGCGCACCTCGTACCCATGCTCGAGAAAAAACGCCCTCGCTTCGTTAACGAGCTCTTTGGTCAGATTGCCTTCGGCAAAGCCTTCGTACTTCTGGTGAAGGTTGAGCAGTAAAACGTGTTTCATCGTAATTCTCCTGTCGCAGTGTTGTTTTGAAGATTCTACACTGCTTAAGGATAAAGGCAGATTAGAGAATCCGTATAGTTTTAAGCGGGGATGAAAAAGGCAGGACGCAGACTCAAGGGTTTGGTTTTATTATCGCCGCTCTGCAGGGGACGTGACTTTAGCAGAGGTTTAGGAGTCGGAATGCTATAATACCCCCATGCTAAAACGAACCGCGACCCGATGCTGCTAAGACAGTTTCGCTCTTTTTACGCCCGCCACTTCCCCAACGAGATGGAACAGCTCATCGACTACTTCGCCGTCTTCGGGGGGCTGGGGTGGAGTATCGACATCGA
>JBFEWT010000055.1:0-12587 GCA_041546225.1 Sulfurimonadaceae bacterium | reverse complement strand
CAATGTCAAAACGCTTATCAACTTCTCCGTCTCTATCCTCATCGCGCTGCTCATCGAGGCGTTGCTGGTGGTCTTCAAGATCTCCATCATCGACTATAAAGACCTTCCCTATGCGGCATCGCTCATTGTGGCGCTGGCGCTGCTGCTGTTTGTATTCGCCCTGTTCATCTACCTGATGAAGAAGAGTGAGTTGAAGCGTATGCAGCTTAAAGAGTCCGCAGAGAGCCCGCTTTAGCGGGAGTTGTATGCTGTTGCTCCGCTCAGAATGAATAAAAAATTGCATCCGTGACGATAAAAATGACATGTAAAAGCATGCTATCTCTCTTTTTAATGCTAAGATAATGGATATACAAATAATCGGAGGATTGTCATGTCGGATAACAATGAAAACAAACCTGCACATCATGAAGACGACAGGTCGGTATGGGAATACGGGCAGGTTCCTTCATCGCTGGAGAGTTCATCGGCTGATATGAGTGACGTACGCAAGGAGATGATACGGTTTGCGCTGCAGCATCCTATCCGCGATATACGTACCTACAGCGGCTATAAAGGTGACTTGCTGGTGGAGATCACGACAGCGGATTTCGAACTTCTGCCGGTACTAAAAGCGCATGCGGAGATGCTGGGCATGAAAACCGCTGTCAAAGAGAAGTTTGATCTGCGTGTGCATGAGATCTACTGCATTACCCCCGATGAAGATGTCTATGGCATTAAAGAGTAGTGTGCGGTAAAAAGAACGCTTTTTCCCGCACGTAGATAAATGTAGCCTTTTAATAGCCTCTTCAAGCTTTTTCTATATGAAAAACAGGTAAAATATTATAAATATTATAAAAAACATAGTAATTTTAATGGTTACCGAATGTTTCTGTTATCGTGTATGAAAGGGTAGGCCGGGTGAACGCTGTTTTGATCATTGATAGTCGTTTGACGACGGCACTTCTTCACGCCGGGCAGATGGAAAAACAGCTTGGCGTCGATACCGTAACAGCGACAAAATTCACACAGCTCAAAGAGCTTTTAAGCAGCGGAAAGCGTTTTGCGGCGGCGGTGGTCGACCCGCTGCTTTCGGATGATCCTGAGGGCATGGCAGTGGACCTTCTGCTTGACGAGGGTATCCCTGTCATCGTCTGCACCTCCTTTGCCAACACCGCTTTGCTTGAAACGCTTGCCAATAAACCTCTCATCGACTGTCTGGACAAGATGGATGAAGAGTATTCCAGTCACATGATCGAACGGGTAGAGCGGGTGGTCAAACACCAGGCCACCCCGGTTCTTATTGTAGATGACTCCGCTACGACACGCATCCTCTATACTGAATTCCTCTCAAACCTCAATCTTAACCTGCTTGTAGCATCTGACGGTTTCGAAGCATTGCAGCGGCTTAAAGAGTACCCGGATATCAAGCTTATTATCACCGACTACAATATGCCGGAGATGAACGGTGTCGAACTGACCAAAAAGATCCGCAAGCATTATGCGCGCAAAGAGCTCTGTATCATCGGTGTTTCGGCGCAGGGGAGCGGCGAGCTGAGTGTCGAGTTCCTTAAAAACGGGGCCAATGACTTCCTCACCAAACCCTTTTTGCAGGAGGAGCTGGTCAACCGTGTCATGATCAACCTCGATCTGTTGGATTATATCGAGAAGATACAAGAGGCGAATTACCGCGATTTTCTTACCAAGATCTATAACCGCAAATATGTCTACGAGATGGGTAAAAAACTTTTCGAGAATGCTAAGCGCGGCAGCATGACACTGGCGTGTGCGATGATAGATATCGACCATTTCAAAAAGGTAAACGATACCTACGGTCACGACATAGGGGACAAGGTCATCGTCCGGCTTGCCGAAGAGCTTCAGAATGCGTTCAGAAAGGCGGATATCGTCGCGCGTCTGGGAGGCGAAGAGTTCTGCGTCGTACTTTCCAATCCGCAGGTAGAGAAGCTTGAAGCGATCTTTGAAGAGGTGCGGCAGCGTATCGAAGAGATACGTATCGACGTGGTCGATGAAGAACACAACAGCTTCATCATCAACTTTACCGTCTCCATCGGTGTGACCGCCAAAATTGCCAATTCGTTTGACGAGATGCTGAAGTTTGCCGACCAGAAGCTCTATGAAGCGAAAAACTATGGCCGGAACCTTGTCGTTCTCTGATGCGCCGGTAGAGGAAAAAAGATCAATTTAGCAGATTTTGACTACGTCAACAGGAGTGATAAAGAGCTGACAGAGCGGTTTATCGCTTCATCGGGTGTGAAAAAATACATATTAGGCATCAACAAGCTGACAAAAAGCATTCTAAAGCATGTGGAAGTCGACGGCATCATCGATGACTTTACACGCGTACAGCGCTCCCGCAAAAAAGAGATACTGAGCATCGACCAGGTCGAAAAAGATGCCATTATACTCTCTGTCTCTACGGGCAGCCCCCTTGAGGTAAAACATACGCTTGATGCAATGGGGTTTGCGCACATAAACTACCTTGCGTTTTACCGCTACGCCCCTTTTGACCTGCTCCCGCCCCCTTTTATGCTCGACTTTGAAGAGGATTTCAGAAACAACCGAGACAGGTACCGTAAAGTTTACGACCTGCTGGCGGACGAAGTGTCACGAAAAGTATTTGAAAAAGTCATCAACTTCAAGATAACGTTCGACTTCGGTTTTATGGAAGGCTTTACCAACAGCCATGAGCTTCAGTATTTTGACAAAGAGATCATTCCCGATATCCCCAATATCCGTTTTATCGACGGCGGCGGCTATGTCGGCGATACCGCGGCAGAGGTGATCAAGAACTTTCCCGACTTCGAAAAGATCACTATCATCGAACCCATCGAAGAGAACCTCCGGATCGCAAAAAGAGAACTGGCGGGTTATGAGAACATCGAGTTCTTTACGCTGGGGCTCTCGGACAAGAAGACGACGCTGCATTTCAACGAAGAGAAGTCTTTCTCCTGTATGTACGGACAGGGGACGCTGAGCGTCGAGGTCGACACCCTTGACAACATGATAAACGAGCGCGTCGATTTTATAAAGCTGGATATCGAAGGTGCGGAACAAGAGGCCATAGATGGCGCTAAGAACACCATCGCGAAGTACCGGCCCGTTTTAGCGGTCTGTATTTACCATAAGGCCGAGGACTGGTACAAGATCCCTGAAAAGGTACTGGCTATCCACAGTGAGTACAGGGTCTATATCAGACACTATATGGAAGGGATATTTGAGACGGTGATGTATTTTATTCCGAAGCGTTACGCGTAAAAGCCGCGCGAAGGCGGCGTGAGAAGCGGAGGGTGACGATCAGTCGGAGACTCTGTAGATAAGCTCTCCGGCAAGTTCCATATAGAGGCTCTTTTTGTGCTCGTCCAGTGCTCCGGGATGTGAGAAGATGTACTGTTTAACTCTCGCGTTGATCTCCTCTTCGGGAATGGTCTCCATCAGAAGGCACTCCATAGCCGCTATACGTTCAATGATACTGTCGAACGCGTCATGCGCGAGGTCTTTGCTTATCTGGTGGAAGATGTCCCAGTATTTCGACTCCGGTGTACCGCCGAAGATATCGTCTGCGTCTTCTAATAATGCGTCAAATTTACCCATAATATTTCCTTTTTTCAGTTCTGTAGATCATTCTTATACGGAATGATAGTCGATTTTTCTTTAGAGTTCACTCCAAATCGCGGACAAGCTCTCTTTTTTAAAAAAAGAATCTGCAAAGCCGGAGCTATGTGGCCGTTTTCAGATTCTGTTCAACGGGTTGCGGTCAAAGTTGACGTTGTGTGTGCTTACCTCGCCCGAATAGATGCCCGCGAGCGTATTGATGTGGTTTTTGAGACGGTTAAGCAGGTAGCATGACATCGGGTCTGCGTTGTATTTTTCAATGGCGCGCGCGATATGGTTCTGCAGCAGTGCCAAAAGCTCCAGCTCGTCGTCGCTTTTGATCGTATCGATGAGTTCGCACACCTCTATGTAGGTCTTGCCCGCTGCCTGGGAAAAGTCCGAGCCCACATCCATCGTCTTCATGGTGGAAAGTGCTTTGGAGAAGCCAAAGAGGTTGTACATGATCACCCCGACAAAATACTCGACATCCGAGTCTTCGCGTTCGGAATAGTCGTTTGCCTCATCTTCAAAACATCTGTGCAGCAGGGCACACGCTTTTTCGATTTTCTGTTCGTTTTCGCTCACGGTAACGCTCCGTTTTTTGATGAGCGAATGATAGCAGGTTTTCCGTTATTGATGAATCTCTGGCGCGAAGATCTGCAGAAATTGTATATAATACCTCCATGTACAAGAACCTTCCGACAAAAGATTTTACACTGGTCCTCTCCGGCGGCGGCGCGCTGGGCATCGCCCATCTGGGTGTTTTGCATGATCTTGAGCAGCAGCACAGGGTGCCCGGCGAGATCGTCGGTACCAGCATGGGCGGCATCATCGGTGCGTGCATGGCCGTAGGGATGAAAGAGGCGGAGATCTATGAGCAGATCCAACGCTTCTGTGGTGTCTTCAACTGGATAAAGTTCTCCTTCTCGGGCAATGCGGTAGTAGACAACGGTAAAATTGCAAAAATATTTGACACCATGTTCGGCGGAAGGAAGATGAACGAGACCGAAATACCTCTCAAGATCATCGCAACGGACCTGCAAAACGGTCATAAGCGGGTCTTTGACGCATCGGACGACATCTGCATTAAAGACGCCGTACTGGCGACGATGGCGATACCGGGAATATTTGAAGAGCATACCATAGCGGGCAGGGTCTACGGCGACGGGTTCCTCTGTGAAAACCTCGGCATAGACGAAGCGTCCTATGCGGATGTCCTGGCGGTAGACGTGCTGGGTAAAAACGCTTTCGAGCGGGAGATGCCCAATAACGTCTTAAAGAGCATGAACGTTCTGGAGATGTTCGAGAAGTCCATGCGCCTGCTCATCTACAACCAGACGCAGAACGTTTTGAACAAGAGCAGCAAGAACATCATCCTGCTCGAACCTGCTACCAAAGCTTACAAGACGTTCCATTTTCATAAATCCGAAGAGATACGCGCGCTGGGACTGGGGCTGCTGGACGCATGAAAAAGTGGCGAATGACCTTTAACAACAAAGAGATGTCGGGATGCTCCGCACGCGGCATGGCGATGCGTGACTCCAAAGAGGAGCTCGAAGCGCTGAAAGAGCGGCTCAAAGAGAAGATCTATAACGTGAAGATAGAAGAGGTGGAGGCAGCGGACGAGAAGAGATCACAGCGTTGAGATCAAACGCCTTTGTGTAGGCGGGGCGTTGTTATCTGGGTTTTATACGTCGAGTATACTTATAATAAAAAATACGGTTTTTATTTATTTGCACTGCATGCGGTGGTATGCAAAAACAATAGTATGACTTTCGCGTATACGCTGCTGCTTACCAGAACCATTCCGGCCGCTCCCGGACCACTGCGAAAAACTCCCGATAGGTAAACATCTTGCGCGATGCAACTGCGCCGAGTGCGATGAGGTAGAAGGGGTGTTTGGTCGCGGCGATCTGTATAGCATCATCCGCATCCACGCCCACATAGCGTTTTAAAAGATAGCGGGCGTTCTCATTGGACTGGTGGGAGCTGAAGATAAAGCGGCAGCGCAGCGGGTCGAAATAGACATACTCCGCGGCGATGATGCCGTGCAGATGCGAAGCGCTTCTGTAGTCGGCGTGCCAGACGATGCGTAACAGTTCGACCGATGCCCCGTAGGGTGTTGTTGCCCGTAAAACCATTCCCCATTTTACCCCTCTGCGCTCCTTGCAGGATGAAATATGGCGATTTGACCTCCGGGGGATTTCTGAAGCGAAGCTGCATCACCTGAATTCCGGCTCTGCCATGCTGCGCTGCCGGATTTTGGTACAATAACCCCATAACAACAGGGGGAGGATGCATGAAGAGTGAGATGCTGACGGAGCTGCTTCGTATCTACAGCAGACTCCCAACCGGAATAATTGTCTTCAAAGAGGAGGGCATCTATTTCATCAATGACCATCTGCGTCATGTACTGGTGCTGGGAAACCTGAGTGCTGATGAGTGCATCGGCTACATCTGCGGCATACTGGAGATCCCCGAAGACGAAAGCGGGCTGCTGACGTTTTTTAGAGAAAACAGCTTCTTTACCTATAAAGAAAAGAGTGTCCAGATCAGCGCCCGCCATGAAGCCCCCTACGATATCTTCGTCTTTACCCTCATACAGAGCCCGCTGCTCAATGCCGCAGAAGTGCAGGAAGATGTCATCACCCTGCCGCCGGAGGCTGCCGTGGAACTGGGCTCCGGCGGTTCCGAAGAGCATGCAGAGCTGCTGAAGTTCTTCGATACGCACCGGAAGATGAAAGTGAGCGGGCTCGTGCTTTTGCATGGCGTGCCGCTGATGTCGAACAACATCGTCGTACAGCCGTTTCGCAATACACTGGTCGTCAAAATCGAGAACAAGCAGATGATCGCAGCGCTTGCAGGGGCGACATGGACGCTGATACAGGATTCCGGTCATACGGTTCAAGGCGAGGTGACCCATACCGATACAAAAAGGCAGATGGTATTTCTCAAAAAGCTTCGACGTATCGAAACGGGCCCCAATCAGCGTCAGGCTATCCGCTATGTGCTTGAAGATGCCGTGCTGCACTGTGCCTGCGGAAGCGACGAAACGCAGCTGCAGGTGATGGATATCTCGGAGTATGCGCTAAGGGCCATGACGCAGAGTGCCACTGTTCTGCAGAAGTTAAAGAAGATGGAGACGTTCAAGGCACAGCTGTCGGTTGAAGAGGAAAACATCACCCTCGCATGCCGTTTCCTCAAAGAGTCGGCGCTGCGTGAAGGAGAGGCGGAAGTCGTGCTTGGGTTGTCGGCAGAAACAGGGGAGTCAGAGCGTCTGCGCGCGCTATTGAACAGGCGTCAGATCGCTATTATAAAGAGCATTCGCGAGCACACCAGGATGACACACCCTTAGCGCGATGCTCACTTTGCCCGGTGCCCACCGCCACGGCGCGGGGTAAGCGTGCCGGCATCATTGACCGTATAGGCCTCACCGAACCCGAACGTCGCTTCCCCTCTGTTCACGCGTAATGCATAGAGATTAAAATCTCGCATCTCTTTGAGCATCCCTATCATCCCTGCGTCAAATTTCTGCGAAAAGAGTTCCAGCACCTTCTCGAAACGTTCCGTGTCACGCGTGATCTTTTGTGCGCGGCACTGCAGTGCGATGCGTTTACGGGCAAAGACGTTCTCGCATTTGCTCTCGTCTTCGATGAAAAAGAGCGAAGCGACGGGGCGTTCTTGCAGGTTCTGCGCGTGGGTGGCGATGTCGGAGATATAGATGTAGAAAAGGTTTTCGTCGTAAACGAAGGGCGCGTAGGAGGAGAAGGGGTGTGCGTCTGTATCCAGTGTACCGATGACGGCGGATTTGAAGCTGGAGATAAAGGGCGTTATTGTTTTCATGGTCGGGATTTTAGCATGTTGGGGTGAACAGACGGGTTGAAATCGGCGGTCTGCGCAGGAGGTGTAGCTCTGAGGGCGTTATCGGCGGCTTAAAAATCCAGTCCGTCCCAAAACTCATCATACGACAGTGCCGTCTCCCTGCGTTCCTCTTCTGCTATGCGCTCTTGCTGCGCCCTCAGGTAGAAATCCAAAGCCTCGTTCAGCACCTTTTCCGGCGATTTCTTCGTCAGCAGCTGCAACGCTTCGACTTTTTGGACCATTGTTTCATCTAACTGCATGATGCCTCGCTTATTATGATTGTGCGGATTTTAGCGAAAAACTTCTCTTAAAAGCGAGAAGAGAGCGCCCGGTTTTCGCTTTTGGCATCAGAGTCTGCCATGTGAACGCATCTCGCGAAACACTTACTGTGCGCTTTGCGTCGTGTCGCAGTATGACTGCAGCGGGTGCTGTTCGTTTTTCGTTACGAGTACCCCGTTTTTCTTGTCACACGCCTTTTTCATCTTTTCAACGGCAAGGTCTGCACTGGTCTTGTTTGAAATACCGCCCATGACAAATCCCGTGCTGGCGATCATAAATATAAAACAGGCGGCGAGTACGGCGCTGACAAAATAGATGTTGTAGTAGCGTTTATCAAGTAGCATGGCAGCTCCTTTATGTTTTTTCTTTATCCTATCACGTCCTCTATAAACCCGATATCTTATCGGGGAAATAGCTCTTGCACTTAAGCGAAAATGCTTTAAAACGCCCTGATTTACAATAAAGAGCAGAGAAATCAATGTTGAGCTTAGAAGTAAGGATTAGGTGAAAAATTGAATTATTTTTTGGAGTGAGGAAGGTGCTGTATTCACCTGCAGACTGTGATACCTATCATGCATCAGGCGGTGCGTTTTACTGTTGAACCATCCCGCCTTCACACGCTTCAAACCCCCGTTTTTGCCTTCTTCAATCTTGTATATTAATTAATATCAACTTTCGGTAAGTACTAACGTCTGTGCGTATGTTGATATTCGGTACGATGACAAGGGGGAGGGGCCTATACAGTGAGTAAAGCGTGAAGGTATCGGGTGTTTATTGCTTAAATGTGACAATTTTTGCAGGGTTATGATTTCTAATTAACGAAATTTGTAATATCATAAGATTACGAAGAAAATGAAGGCGTTTGTATGAAGACAATAAAAAGTAAAATTGTTACGGGACTCTTTGTCCTGGTCGTAGCGAGCGGGACCGGGTTGCTGCTTTTTCTCTCCGGCTCACTCAGGGATCTGAACCACCAAAACAGCATCAAGTCCCTTGAGATGCTCAGCAGTTCGATATTCCAGACGATGCGCAACGGTATGAACACAGGGGATGCTGCCGTCGTCGAACAGATCATACACGATGCCAAGAACGACATTGCAAACCTTGAAAATATGACGGTCTTCAAATCGAAAAAAGTCGTCGAGCTTTTCGGGATACCCAACAAGCACACCATGTCGCCGGAGGTCAAAAAAGTCTTTGAGCAAAAGCAGGCCGATTTTATCGAGATAGACGATGGCAACAGACACAGTATCCGCATGTTAAAGCCTTTTATCGCCAACAACGAATGTCTCGGCTGTCATGTGAACAGCAGCTCCGGCGATGTGCTGGGTGTTATCGAACTCGATATCTCGCTTGAGTACAGCGACGAGATGATAGGCAGTTCGCTGCTCGTGCTGACACTTGTACTCATAGGCGGTCTGATCGTCATCTTGGTCATCATGCTTACGTTCTTGAACAAGACGCTTTTCATTCCTTTGGATGACATGCGGAGCAAAGCCAAAGACATCGCCAAAGGCGAAGGCGACCTGACCGCGAGGATAGAGCTTAAACGTGATGATGAACTTGGAAGCACGGCATACTTCGTCAATGAGTTTATCGCAAAGACGCAGGGGACTATCCTGACTGCAAAAGAGTCGTTGAATACGCTTTTCAGTGCGGACAAAGAGATGGGTGCGCTTGCGCATCAGGTCAACGAACTCGTCGCCCTGCAGGAGAAAGTCGCACACGAATCCGATGCACTGGTACGGGATATTTACGGCAGTCTGGACGAGAGCGAGGTGGTCGCGATCAAAACGACCGAAAGCACCATAGAGACGGCCTCCGCCCTTGAGAAGATGGGAAGTTCCCTTGCCACTATCGTTACGGAGATCGATGAGGCGAGTATCAGGCAAAACGACCTTTCCGAGAAGCTGTTGAGTCTGAACGAGTCTGCACAGCAGGCGAAAACGGTTTTGGAAGTCATAGAAGACATCTCTCAGCAGACCAACCTGCTCGCGCTTAACGCCGCTATTGAAGCGGCGCGTGCCGGTGAGCATGGGCGCGGTTTTGCCGTGGTTGCCGACGAGGTCAGAAAGCTTGCAGAAAAGACGCAAAACAGCATTGAAAACATCAATATGACCATAAACGGGGTAAGCGACGCCATCGTCGTGATGACCGAAGAGATGAATGCAAGCAGCGAGAAGATGAAACGTATCTCCGAAGAAGCCGACACCATCAAGCATCAGTCCAACGATTCCAAAGAGAAGATGGATACGTCGGTCGTCTCATCGGAACGCTCCACCAAGCTGGCAACCATCATCGCCTATAAAGCCAAAGTGCTTCTGGAGAAGATCACCAATGTGACCGAAGTCTCCGACCGCAACAAAGCCCTTGCCCATGAACTCGAAGGGCTGGCAGAAGAGGTTTCCAGAAGCGCCCATGTCCTTCAAAAAGAGATAGACACGTTCAAAGCGTAAAAAGACGTTTGGAGACAAACGCTTGCAAAGAGCGCTCAAAAAAGAAAGATGCATTTTCTCCAAAGGCACTCCCGCAGTTTTAGGGAGAGACCGCCTTTTAGGCGTTGCTTCTTTGGCGTTAAAAATCAAGAGTACACACTGCATAAACACTTCTCATACGTTAAAAATGCTACAATTTATCTAAACAAATCAAGGTATGACTCATGAAAATCGCTATTCCCGTAAGAGATGAAAGTCTGACATTTTTCGGTAACGCAGGGCATACGCCCAAATTTGCTGTCTATGAGATGAACGGTACAGGGATGTTCCGATCGTTTACACTTGATACGGTAAAAAACAATCCGCGCACAGACATCGACCACGACCATGCGGAAGAAGAGCATGCATGTTCGCACGGCGCCGATGACGCCGAACATATAGCGCAGCATAACAAGATGGGTGTGGCACTTGAAGAGTGCGATTATATCGTCGTTCGCAAAGCATGCAAGAATACGGCCAACGCCTTTATGTCCCAAGGTGTAAAGATCGTCAAATACGCCGGTGACGCAACGCAGGCCGAAGCGATACTTCGCGAGAGCGCTTCGCATTTCATATAATGAAAAAAACGTCTTCGAAGGTGAATCTGCCCCAAACAAGACGCGTTTAAAGAAATTATCACAGATATGATGCGGTATTGACAACAGATTAAGATAGTTTTTAATAAACTTATACGAATAATAATATGTTTTACCTCAAGGTCAGTGCCGTATGCTCAAACGCTTCCTTCCAGACAAGGTCTCCCCTGCCGTAAAAGCCGAACAGATCCGTCTGCTTTACCATCAGGGAATCACTATCCAGCTGCTGGGTATCGTAACGGCATTTATCGCGGTAGCGATGTTCTGGGCAGTGGCCGATCATACGATGCTCTCCGTCTGGCTGGCCGCCATGATCATACTCTCCGTTGTGCGTCTTGTGGTGACGTTCAGGTTTGAGCAGCTCGGCAGAGCGGATTTTGAAGTCGAGCGATGGGGCAATATCTACATCGCAGGTACATTCCTCTCCGGTATTGTCTGGGGAAGCCTGGCCTTTTTCTTCGACCCTTCATGGCCTGCACCCTATCAGGTCATACTTTTTGTGATCTTCACCGGCGTTATCGCCGGAGCGTTCAACACGAACTCATCGCTCTTTATCGCTTTTCCCGCTTTTTTTGCCCCGTTGGTAGTGTGTCTTATGTATGTATCCGTGCAGCAGGATAGTCCGGGCTCTTACGAGTTGACGCTTCTTTTCGTGATATATTTCATATTGATGTATAGCTCTTCATTAAAGTTCAACAGGCGTCTGATACACGCGCTCTCTTTACGTTTTCAAAATGAAGAGCTGGCGGAAAAACTGGCGCAGTCGAATGCAAAACTGACGCAGCTCGCAGATATGGACGCCTTGACGCAGATCTACAATCGACGCTCCATGGACCGCTGCCTGCTGGCCGAGTGGGAGCGCCATTACAGAAACCAAAAGCCGCTCTCTCTGCTCTTTATAGATATTGACCAGTTCAAGCAGTATAACGATGCGTACGGTCATGAAGGCGGTGACCAGTGCCTTGTCAAAGTGGCGCAGGTCATCAGCGCCAATGCACAGCGCGCTTCGGATATGGCGACGCGTTTCGGCGGTGAAGAGTTTGCCGTCATCCTTCCCGAAACGGAACCCGACGCCGCACTGCACATCGCACAGAAGATGTCAGCAGACCTGCGCGCACTCTGCATCCCGCATCCCAGCTCCGGCATATCCGAATGCGTCACCATGAGCATCGGCGTGGCGACGATGATCCCGCAGGAGCCTGCCAATGCCGAACTGCTGCTGGCCGCCGCGGATAAAGCGCTCTATCAGGCAAAAGAGAGGGGGCGTGACCGGGTGGTCACCGCCGAATCTGCTACTGCATCTCCAGAGACATCAGAAGCATCTCTTCACCCTCTATAGTCGACACCTCGATGCTCCCGCAGTGCGGGCAGCAGTAGTGCAGCTCTTCCAAAACCGTCTCACGGCCGCACTTCTTGCAGCGTATTACGACGGGCTGGATGTTCATGACAAAGTCGCACCCCTCGCATACCGTCTTCTCTTTAAAGGTCTCGAAAGCGATTTCCAGCAGGTGCGGTTCCACGCCGCTTAGGCGGCCGATCTTCACGACGACCCTGGTGACTTTCTCCGCGCTGTTCTCCTCCGCATAACGTTCGCACTGCTCCAGCAGGGCCTGAACGATGGAGTACTCATGCATCTAACAAATCCTCGGCAGGAGTTCGCCCTTGGGCAGTTCGAGGTAACGGCTGCTGCCGTGAGGTGTATAGAGCAGTACTTTCCCCCGTTTGTCCGCCGTTGTCCGCCCGATGATGGCCGCTTCTGCGCAGAAGTCGAAACCGCGCAGTATCT
>JBFEWT010000172.1:0-3475 GCA_041546225.1 Sulfurimonadaceae bacterium | reverse complement strand
ACGGAATCCGGCGCGACGACGTTGCCCTTGGACTTGGACATCTTTTCGCCCTTGGCATCTACCGTAAAGCCGTGTGTCAACAGCGCTTTGTACGGTGCCTGATGCGCTACCGCCGCACTCAAAAAGAGTGAAGACTGGAACCAGCCGCGGTGCTGGTCGCTTCCTTCGAGGTAGAGGTCACTCTGATAGTTGCCCGCATCGTAGTTGCGTGATTTGAGCACCGCGTTCCAGGTCGAACCGCTGTCAAACCAGACATCAAGGATATCGCTGACCTTTTCAAGCTCCTCGGCTTTGTACCCGCTGCCCGGGTAGAGCATCTGCTCGATCGGCATGGAGTACCATGCGTCAGAACCGTGCATCTCGAATACCATCGCGATAAAGTTGAGTATCTTCTCGTCGAGAAGCACTTCGCCTGTCGCTTTGACACGGAAGAAGGCGATAGGCACACCCCAGTCACGCTGACGGGAGATACACCAGTCCGGACGGTTTTCGACCATCGAGTTAAGGCGTTTGCGGCCGGATTCCGGATAGAAAGCCGTCTTCTCCACTTCGCCGAGTGCGATCTCGCGCAGGGTACGCTCTTCGCCTTCAGGCTTCTCGTCAACAGCGATAAACCACTGCTTCGTCGCACGGAAGATCAATGGCGTATGTGAACGCCAGCAGTGCGGGTACGAGTGGGTGAACTTGCTTACTTTGAGCAGGCTCTCGCCAAGCAGTTCGATAATAGGCTCGTTGCATTTGAAGATGTGCTTGCCCACAAACTCTTCAGGGTTAGGCAGCAGCCTCTCGCGTACGACGCTCTGATCGTAGCAGCCCGTCTCGTCGACCGGCATGATGACGTCAAGGTTGTATTTCAGACCGACGCGGTAGTCGTCCTCACCGTGACCTGGCGCAGTGTGGACACACCCCGTACCGTTGTCCATCAATACATGCTCGCCAAGAATGATCTGAGAACGGCGGCCGTTGAGCGGGTTGATGGCGTGAAGGTTTTCAAACACCGTCGCATCGAAGGTCTGAACGACCTCGCCTTTGACAACGCCCTGTTCTATCATCGCCTCGTAAAGCGGCTTGGCAACGATGTAGCCGTCGCTCGTACGAACATACTGCTCGTTCGGGTTGAGCGAGATAGCCACGTTGGCCGGCAGTGTCCACGGTGTCGTCGTCCAGATGACCGGCGCGGCGTTGCCTTCGATGGAGAGACGCACTTTCGACTCGTCGCTCAGCTCGAATGCGACATAGATGGAGTGAGACTCTTTGTCTTCATACTCTACTTCCGCCTCAGCCAGTGCCGTACGCTCCGCCCAGCTCCAGTAGACAGGCTTTGAACGCTCGATCAGCAGCCCTTTGTTAGCCACTTCGCAGAGGGTGCGGTAGATGTTCGCTTCGAACTTGTAGTCCATCGTCAGGTACGGTTTTTCCCAGTCGGCGATGATGCCCAGCTGTTTGAACTCGTCACGCTGGATATCGACGAACTTGCTCGCATGCTCGCGGCAGAGACGGCGGATCTCAGCCGTCTCAAGCTGCTCTTTTTTCTGCTTGCCGCCAAGCTTCTTCTCGACCTGCTGCTCGATCGGAAGACCGTGACAGTCCCAGCCCGGCGTGAAGCGGACCGCTTTGCCGTTGAAGTAGTTGAACTTGATGATGATGTCTTTGAGCGTTTTGTTCAGCGCATGACCGATATGCGTATGGCCATTGGCATACGGGGGGCCGTCGTGCAGTGTAAACATCTCGGCATCTTCGCGGTTGGCCTTCATCTTCGCATAGACGTCTTGTTCGAACCATGCCGCATAACGTTTTGGCTCATTCTGGACAAGATTCCCGCGCATCGGGAATTCTGTCTTTGGCAAAAGGAGTGTCTCTTTATAATCCATTCTTACCCTCATTCCGGCTATATATCTATTAAAAATTTTTGCATTATACCTTTTGGGCGTTTAAAATGTGCTGATGCTATGTTATACTACAACCCATTATCAAGTATCGCAAAGCTTGTGAAACACAAGGAATACGCTTTGAAAAAGCATCTCATATTTGTCGGCAGCACATTTATTTTCAACACTCCGCTGCAGGCGTACATCGTCCGGCAAATCAAAGAAAAACTGGATCATCTTGACAGTATCACCTACTTTCAGGAGTCGGACAACTCCCTCTTTTTGCACCTTGAGCAGCGCTTTTCAAAAGAGTGTATGACCGTTATTGTCGCCAGCAAAAGCAGTTTTCCCGTCATAGGAAAGCTTTTAAGCACCATTACCGCCGACAACCAGATACTCAAAGAGCAGATGCTCATCCCCTCGCGCACAACGCTTTTTGAACACAACAGCTACCTTCTTAAGCATGAGCACACTGCCATTAATGTCATACTGGCAAGCGAAGGCGAAGCGCTTCCGAATATTTTGTTCGATGATGATGTACGCAGTGCCGTCATCCAGCTCTTTAATGAAGAGAAAGAGAATGCAAGGGCCATGCTCGAACCGCTGGCACAGACCTACGAGGTGCGTTTCGACCTGACAGAGATCGTCTCCGGCTGGCTGCAGCTGCGTATCCAGAGCGGCCGTTACGGCAATATCGCGCAGTTCATCGCTTCGTGCAAACAGCTGCTCCCTTCACAGATCATCCCTGCATCGAACATTGCCGCCTATATCATCGAACGGCTGCAGCATAACCAGAAAAAGATCACTTTTGCCGAGAGCTGCACCGGCGGGCTTCTGGCTGCTTTTTTAACACGCGAAAGCGGCGCATCCGCCGTCTTTGAAGGATCACTCGTCACCTACTCAAACACGCTGAAGTCCAACTGGCTGGCAGTCGATGATGCCAAGTTTGAGGAGTTTGGTGCGGTCAGTCCGGCCGTAGTCGAAGAGATGACCGAAGGGGCCATCAATGTCAGCTATGCCGACTACGCGATCGCCGTCAGCGGGATAGCCGGCCCGGGAGGCGCGACCGAGACCAAAAAAGTCGGTACCGTCTGCATCAACGTACGTTCCAAAACAGAACATCGCACGGAAGAGCTGCACTTTTGCGGTGACCGTAATTATGTCCAGGAACAGAGCACGCTTTACGCCGTAAAAATGCTTCTTCTGCTCGATAAAAAAACTTTTTTTGAAAAGAGCTGAAAATCCCTTGACAAAAGGGTGCATTTTATCTATAATTTCGGCCTCACAAATGATGAGAACGTCTCGTTAGCTCAGCTGGTAGAGCACGTCACTTTTAATGATGTGGCCGTTGGTTCGAATCCAACACGGGACACCATGTATTGTTAAGACCCTTTCGTCTAGTGGCCAAGGACATTACCTTTTCATGGTAAGGACAGGGGTTCAAATCCCTTAGGGGTCGCCATTTCCGAAGGCGTAAAATCCGGGCGCTTAGCTCAGTTGGTAGAGCGCTACCCTTACAAGGTAGATGTCACAAGTTCGAGTCTTGTAGTGCCCACCATTTTTTTACAGATGCGGTGGTAGTTCAGTTGGTTAGAATACCTGCCTGT
>JBFEWT010000097.1:0-8442 GCA_041546225.1 Sulfurimonadaceae bacterium | reverse complement strand
TTTACATCGAGCAGGATGTCAACGACTCGATCATCTAACACAAAGAGCCCGTCTTCGTGGGCTCTTTCCCTCTCTTTCTATCTTTGGTGATGCTTTTCTTTCTTTTATACTGAGGTACTTATAGATAGTTACAAATACATATCTGATATAATCAAAACAGGAGAGCATCATGAAAGAGGTAATTTCAGAAGCGCCAAGTTATGAGACGCTGATTTTCAGCGAAGATACAATGATTGATTTCAGCAAAGTGGCAGCGGGGTCGTTTACGAACATCGAACAGATCGATCTCTCGCAGGGCAGTCATCTGCTCGATAACCTCAGTGTGGAAGATGTCGTCGATATGACCGGCGGTACCGAACTGGTGATCCTCGGCGACAGTACAAGCAGTGTTAATCTCATAGATAGCAGTGACAGCTGGAAAAATATCGGTTCCGATCTCATCGACAACCGCGGTTTCGAGGTCTATACCAACACGTTCCAAAACGATACGATAACCGTCTATATAGAACAGGACGTCAACGACGCGATCCTGCCGTAGACATAGGGACTCCCGGTCGGGAGCCTTCCCCTTTTTTTACCTTCATTTTTCCCTTTTTTTATATCCTGTACTAATGACCAATAGACATCTATGAACATTTATTGTTACAATAGAACATAATAAAAATAAGGAGTACATCATGAAAGAAGTCATCGGACATGTATCACAGCAAAGTGGAAATGTAACAGTAAAAGGTGAAGATGGCATCGTTCAATCACTTCAGAAGCACATGCCGGTGCATGAGGGTGATGTTATTCTTAGTTCAGAAGGCGCAATGGCCGAGATTGTACTTGAAAACGGCAAAGTAGTGCAGGTGGAAGGTGCGCGGGAAATGGCACTTGACGCATCCGTGTATGATGCTGAGGCTGTCGCCGAAGCAGCTGCGGCAGAGGCGATGAGAGGACTCGAAGAGGGCGGTGACATCACCGAACTCGAAGCCGCGGCGGCGGGTGAGACGGCAGCGGGTACGTCGACTCTTCAGGCGGATGCCTATATGGATCACACTGAGAACCTTGGCGGTGCAGCGGCGGAAGTCGTTGGTACGGAGCATGCGGGCGAAATCCATGCAGGCGTCATCGACAGTACCGATATAGCGACACTCTCCATTTCCGGACCGACGACGATCGCCGAAGGCAGCAGCGGTGAGTATACGCTCACACTGGGTGCAGCCGCGCAGACGGATATGACGGTCAACTTCAGCTACAGCGGCGAGGCACAAGACGGTACGGACTATACAGGTGTCAGTTCAGTCGTCATCGCGGCAGGCGAGACATCGGTCACCTTCGATATCGCGACCATAGCCGATACGGTGTATGAGGGTGATGAGCCGTTTACCATTACCATCGACTCCATCAGCGGCGGCGGGTTCGGATCGGTAAACATCAGCGAGCCGGCCGTGACGACAGTCATTGTCGATGATGACTATCCGTCGCTTACCATCAGCAACGATGTCGTAAACGAGGGTGACACGGCGACCTTTACGGTCACACTGAGCAATGAGAGTACTTCTCCTGTCACCGTAAACTACGCGACGGCTGATGGCAGTGCGAAAGCGGGAGAGGACTACACCGCAACAAGCGGTACCTTGATTTTTGCGCCGGGCGAGACGACCAAGACCATCGAAGTGCAGACGACAGAGGACTTCGTCTATGAGACCGACGAGGACTTTGTCGTTAACCTGAGCGGTGCGACGGGTGCGGGTATCGCCGATCCTCTGGGTGTGGGTAATATCCTGGATAACGAAGCGCTGCCTGTCATCAGCATTGACGATGTCAGTGTGGATGAGGGCGGTCTGGCGACCTTTACCGTCACATTGAGTGAAGTCAGCAGTCTGGATAGTACGGTAGATTATGCCACCAGCGACGGCAGTGCGATTGCAGCAAACGGCGATTATGTACCGGTAGCGGGTACGTTGACCTTCCTCGCAGGGGAGACGACAAAAACAATTGAGGTACAGACATCACCGGATACGATCTATGAAGGTCACGAGACCTTTAATGTCGACCTGAGCAATCCGACAAACGCGACCACTGCAGATGTGGGAGTCGGTACGATCGTGGATGAGATGTCATCACTCGCGGGTGACATCGTCCTTAACGAGATCGGTATGGATTCAGGGATCATCAATCCCGAAACAGAGCAGCCGCGCGGCGCGTATATCGAGATTCTGAGTATCATCGAGAATGCTTCGGATACGACACCCAAAGAGATGGAAGAGCTTGGTATGATCATCGTCGGCGAAGACGGGCAGGTGATCTATATCGAAGAGGGTTTTATAGGCTCGACGATCCCTGCGGACGGTACGATGGTGCTCTATGAAGACGGTACGCTTGAGATCTATAACAAACAGGCCGATGAGAAAAACATAAAAGTTGACGAGATAAACTGGGCGGATAACGCGAAGATCTATATTGAGGGAACGGGATGGGTGCCGTATGACCCTTCGGTGCATGACTTCTCGTTCGGTGAAACGACGGCAGACGCACTGCTGGTCAACTTGCTTCAAAACGGTGTCTCAATCGACTACTTTACGGCGAATGAACCGTCTGCCAATGTGGATGTCGTCACTACCAGTATGGGACTGGCGGGTGTCTATAACGGTACCTGGTATATCCCAGACGGTGCAGCAGGCGGCGACTTTACAAGCTATGACGGTTCGCTTACGGAGAATACGGTCTTTGAACGTGTCTTCAGAGAGGGCGGTGACGAACCGTTTGTGTACGAACCGGGTGAGATCGATTCGCACACGGCGATGGACTGGACGACCAGTGATGCTCCGACAATCGGTGATCTAAATACGACGCAGGTGAGCGGTGCTGCGCCGGATGTGGATGACGGTCAAAGCGTTGTCTACGGAACCGAGGGTGACGATACCATTGAAGGCGAAGCGGCTTCTGATTTCCTCTTTGGCGAGGGCGGAAACGATACGCTCGACGGCGGTGCGGGCAGTGACAGCCTCAGCGGCGGCGCAGGCGACGATACGCTGGTCTATGATGCGGCGGATGGCCTCATCGATGGCGGAACGGGTAACGATACGCTGATATTCAGTGAAAATACGGTCCTTGACTTCAGTTCGGTGGCAGCGGGAACGCTTGCGAACATCGAGCAGATCGACCTCTCAGGAGGCAGCCATCTGCTCGACAACCTCAGTGTGGAAGATGTCATTGACATGACCGGCGGTACCGAACTGACGATCCTCGGCGACGCTGCGAGCAGTGTCAGTCTGCTTGACACCGGCACCAGCTGGACAAAAGGCACAGGAACGACCACTATTGACGGTCGTGACTTCGAGATCTTCACCAACGACGCAGTCACCGTTTACATCGAGCAGGACGTGAACGACTCGATCATCTAAAGCAAAGGCCCCTTTAGCGGCTCTTTGTCAATGCTTCATGTCATATCGCGTTGCGATGTGACGCCCTTCAAAACATTTTACACCGATCGTCTGCATCCGTTTTCTGCTCTCTTCATCTTCGATGGCCGTAGCAATGAGGGTAATGTTAAGACTCTCCATAATGATATGCAGGGCATTGTTTTCGATGCCGGAGTGATGGCTGATCATAATGTCGGTAAGATAACCCTGATCGACTTTGATATAGGCAGGTTTGATCTGTTGCAGGTATTTCAGATCGCTGTTATGGACGGTGAATTTGTCGATACCGAAATAGTGCCCATGGCGTTTGAGCATTTTTGCAAAGAGAACACAGGACTCAATGGATGCCAGGGTCTCGTTGTTTGAAAGTTCGAAGAAGAGCGGTTTGAGCGGTCTGGACTCCTGCAGACGCTTCTCGAGCCACTGCAGCGAGGCACTCTCTTTTATGAAGCGTGAAGAGATGTTGATGGCAATGCTGTGCTCAAGATGATAGTGTGATGCCAGTACTTTGTCGATGGTATATTTGTCTATTTCCACATCCATCTCCAGCGTATGGGCGACCGGCAAAAAGCTGCCGGCGGGAAGGACGGTGCCGTCTTTCTCTTTCAGGCGCAGATAGACCTCTTCGTGGTAAGGCGTGCCGTTGCACAGGACAGGCTGTATTGCCAGTGCAAGCCGACCCTCCTCAAGCGCTTCTGCAATCAGTGCAGACCATTCATGTTTCGCCAGACGTTTGAGTTTCGCGTCGTCGTGTTCAAAGAAGATGCTGAAACTCTCCTGCTGCTTACAGCGTGCAAGGCCGTAGTCCGCTTTTGTGAAGATGTCAGTGAGCGAATCATCGGAATGGTACTCGATGATGCTGGTATGGAACGTCAGTGAAGTGATACGATGTTCTTGCAGCAGCATCTCGGTCTTCAGGGATATCTCTTTGGCGATGTGCTTACTCTCCTCGGCATGCAGTGTCGGGATGAGGAGGGCGAATTCCGTACCGTTGAGGCGTGCGGCTAAGGTATTGGTCCGTTGGGGAAGTGCCGAAGAGAGAAGGGCGCTAAACGTTTTTAACAGCTTGTCGACCTCCTGGTGTCCGAGGGTGTCGTTTAGATGTGCGAGTCCCTCGAAAGCCATGAAAAAGAGGGTCCCTTCGGACTTTTTGCTCTCCGAACGTATATACTCTCCCAGTCTCAATGTCAAAAGACGGCGGTTGGCAAGGTTGGTGACGGGGTCTTTGTAGAGGAGCTGGTGGTATTGTTTGAGGGTCTTGGCCTCTTTGGTAAAGATCTCTTTGACTTTGAGTACCATGGTGTTCATGGCGATAGTCGCATCTCTGAACTCCGAGGTAAAGGGAATCTCATCATTGGTAAAGAACTCATTGTCGCTGATCGCTTCGGCCTGCTGCTGCACTTTTTTTACTGATTTTAAAACGATGTGCAGCAGCAGGTAGAGCAGCACAAAAGCGATGAACGAGATGGTGATGAAACTGGCCAGAAGCTTGTTGAACGTTTCATAGAGCTGCACGTATGCGTTGTTCTCCAGACTGGTCACTTCAAGTATAGCGATGGGACTCCAGCCGCTGGAGACCTGCGCCGAAGCGCTGGGGACTTTGAGCGCGACAAAAGTGAGAAACCACTGCGGTACGTCGATGGATGCTGTTTCGCTCTCGCGTTTATAAAGCGTGTTGCCCTGCATGTCGGTCAGCGTGATATGGCGGTAATAGCCGCTGTCAAAGACGGCGTTGATCATTGTCGACATTGTCGCTTCGTCTCCCTGTGCAGAGCCCAGGGAGAGGCTGAGTGATGCGGCTGTATCCTGCGCATCCGTATAGAGCTGTTCCTGGACATATTCCGATGCCGACTTGAAGTTGAGGCTCATAATACTCAGTAGAAGGATAAGGACAAAGAAGGAGAGTAATATAACGATCTGTTTAAAAAGTGTCATAGTTTATTCCTTTTGATGTTTTTGAGAAGGTCGTCCCACTTTTTGTGGGTCTTTTCATTGATCTTGAGCTGTTTGCCATGGCCTGATTTGCGTGCCAGGTAGAGGTTGTCCCCGTTAAAGTTGTAGATCGGGGTGAGGTCTTTGCGTTCTGTTGCGGGAAAAATGCGGTAATTGAGACTGTCGAGCACCAGCGGGACGTAGTCGGGCGCTTTAAAGTAGGTCAGCACGAGGTGCGGCTCTTTGAAGCGGGAAGATTTTACATAGGTGAAATAGAGTTTACTCGTTTCGATGCCCAGGCTCTTCAGTGCAAAATATTTGGCGATGACATAATCTTCACAATCCCCCCTGTCGCGCCCGAGGAACTCCAAAGGCGTTGCCCAGTAATCAACTTTGTTCCAAGTCGCTATATCGGTAGCATACGGCACCTGGTTGAAAAAATCGTTGACCTCGGTTATCTTCTGCATCTCCGTGGCATTTTCAAGGCTCTGCAGGAGGCTGTTATAGCTTTCAAACCGTTTGCGTACAAAGGGGCCGTACTTGGCAACTGCTTTGGCAATGACCGCTTCGGAGATGACGCCGTCATTGAAAGCATACGCACATGGATTGAGTATGAGGACAATAAGGAGGTGACAGGCAAAGTGCTTCATGCGTTTATTGTAGCATGATTGCCAGTTTCAAACGATCATGAACATCTATTTTCTCGAAGAGAGAACTGATGTGTGCTTTGACGGTGCGTTCGGTGATATCGAGTTCCGATGCGATCTCCTTGTTGCTCAGGCCTTGCGCGACATAGAGGGCGATCTCGCGTTCGCGTTCGGTCATCTGCTCAAGCAGCTCATGCTTGGCCACTGTCTTCTGTATGGTCGATTTGATCAGTTGCTGGATAAACTGGGGATAGAGCCAGATGTCACCGCGTTTAATCATAGTGATCGCCTGATGCAGATGCAGGGTATGCATGTAGGTATTGCCGTAGCCTTTTATACCTGCTTGCAGCAGCACGCGCCCTTCGGCGAAATTGGGTGTGTCACTCAGTACGAACAGCTGCAGCCCGTTGTGTTTTTTTAGCAGTTCCGAGGCGGTTTTTGGGTCGGTGACTATCACTTTATCCTGATTCAGCAAGGCCGAATCGGAGACGACCGTGATCTCGGGAAGGATCTTTTCTATACGTTGCTTAAGGGGATGAAAATGTGTATAAAGTTGCATATTATCTCTCCGATAAAGCGTTTTGTTTAGCTTTTAAAATAGGTTTGAGGATGTAATCCATGACACTTTTTTTACCGGTAATGATGTCGACATTGGCGACCATACCTACAAGGATGTCGTGACGCTTGCCCTCTTTTTCAAGGTAGTTCGCATCGGTCTTTATCCTTACGAGGTAGTAGTTGTTTCCTTTTTCATCGACGATGGTGTCGGCACTGATATGGGTCACTTTCCCTTCAAGTCCGCCGTAGATCGAAAAGTCATAGGCGGTAAACTTGACAATAGCCTTTTGGCCGGGGAAGAGGTAGGCGATATCTGATGGTCTGACTTTGGTCTCTATAAGAAGATTGTCCTGAATGGGAATGATCTCGATGATATCCATGCCCGGGCGTACAACACCGCCGACGGTATTGATGAAGAGCTGGTTTACGATTCCCTTGACGGGGGATCGTACAAGGGTACGTCTGACCCTGTCTTCGAGTGCCGTACCCGACTGATGGATACGCGACATCTCGGCAAGTACTTCATTGAGCTGCTCTTTGGCTTTGTTCTGAAACTCCAGCTTGCTCTTTTCTATCTTGTTCTTCGCTTCATTGATGGTCGAGATGATACGCGGAATAGAGAGGCTTACCGCGTCGAGATCGGCCTTGATGGCATTGGACTGGCGCGAGAGCTGCAAAAACTCGACCTGGGAGACTAGTGCCTCTTCGACAAGCGGCCGCGTTATCTCGATCTCTTTGGTGATGAGTTCGAAATCCGCTTTGAGGCTTTCTTGTTTTGAACGGGCTTCACGCAGCTCGTTTTGACGCTGCTTGACCTGTTCGCTGAGAATGTTGGCGGTGCGTTTTTGCTGCTTGCGGTTGCTGTCGTAAAGGCTCAGCTCATGATCGACAAGCTCCGGCATCTCTTTGCGCATGGTGTCGTCCACCTGGAAGGCTTCGCCTTTGGCTTCGGCATCGAGGCGGAGTGATTTCGCTTTGAGTTCCAGGTAGCGCAGATGGTTCTCTTCATACGAGCTGCTGAAGCTGGTATCATCGATTTTGACAAGGGCTTCGCCCGGTTCGACCACCGCCCCTTCATCTACCATGATCTCCGAGATAATACCCCCTTCAAGGTTCTGGATGATCTGCGCCTGCTGAGACGGGATGACTTTCCCGATACCGCGGGCGCGTTCATCGATCTCGGCAAAATTCGCCCAGATGATGCTGATGCTGATGAAAAGAAAAAAGATCCAGAGCAGCATACGTGACTTCGTAGGCGATTTCTCCAGAATGGCTGAGGAGAGCGACGCCATGTATTTGAGATCATCCGGGCTGTAGGGCTGGGTGCTATCGCGTTTCATCGTTACCCTTTTGCAGTGCTTTTAAGACGTCAGCCTTGGGCCCGTCAAGCAGGATCCTGCCGCCTTCGATCACGATAAGCCGATCCACCAGCTCAAGCATCGTCGCTTTATGCGTAATGACAAGCGTCGTTTTACCCGCTGTTTTCTGTTTGAGCCGCGGGATCAGTTGATGCTCCGTCGTATTGTCCATCGAGTTTGAGGGTTCGTCAAGCAACACTATCGGCGTATCGTAAATAAAGGCGCGTGCCACGCCGATGCTCTGTTTCTGACCTCCGGAGATCCCGCTGCCGCCTTCGCCGATCGGCATATCGAAGCCCATGGGATGCTGGTTGACAAATTGGTCGACAACGCCAAGGTGTGCGGCTTCCAAAATGCTTTTATCATCGGCATTGGGCATACGGTAGACAATGTTTTCACGCAGTGTTCCGCGGAAAAGCTCGATCTGCTGAGGGACATAGGAGATACTCTTTCGCAGGTTGGCCGGGTCGATCTGGTTGATGTCGATATCGTCGATCATCACAGCCCCCGATGTGGGCTGGTAAAGCCCCATGATGA
>JBFEWT010000100.1:0-8202 GCA_041546225.1 Sulfurimonadaceae bacterium | reverse complement strand
CTCGAACGCGAAGGCTTTGTCTGGCAGGGGGAGACCATCGATACGCTCAGGTGCAGCAAGCACCTCATTTCGGAAGTCGAACAGTTCAGCCTGCAGTATCTGCGCTATGAGCTCGGGCTTTATAAGAAAGAAGCTTCTGCCGCCGATGCGTTGGATATTGTCTTGGATGCACATACGGCTCTGAGTGATGCACTGCATGTCAAACTGCTGCATGAGTACCTCAAAGAGATGGCCTGCGATGAAGAGCTCTGCCGTCTCACACATGAACATGTACTGCTTCAGAAGTTCGGTTTTGGAAAATACAAAGATCGCTATATCGAAGAGATCGCGATGAGTGATGCGGGCTATCTGGAGTGGATGCTCAACAACATGTTTGATATGGACGAAGATTTGCGTTATAGTGTCGAATATTATTTGAAAGAGGTGCGATGAAAGTAGCGGTACAGTGTGAATCTCCCCTTTTGCAGCGCAGTCTGGAACTTTTTCTGGAGGGCCGTCTCGGTTCGCTGAAGCAGTGTGATGTTGTCGTACGCGACTTCAAAAGCGATGATGAAAGCCGTCCGTCACTCTACATCGGCAAAGATGAGACAGCCGATATACGCAAGCCTTTTTCACGTTCGCAGCTCTACCTGGCGCTTGAGCAGATCCTCAAGCAAAACGATGATGTACAGGAGCTGTCCACTATCGCCGAAGAGTTGGACCAGCAAGAGCTTCAGGACGAGACAGTCGGTTCTGCGGAAGCGGCTGGAGACGGCTTTTCAATCCTCGAACGCCGTATCGAGATGTTGACCAAAGAGTATCAGAAAAATATATTAGAGGCGGTACGGGCATTTTATGAGAAGTAAGCCATTGACCAAAAAGATCATCTCCGGGGAGTTCAAGGGCAAGACCCTGGAACTCCCTTCCAAGGTGACGACGCGCAGCTCAAAGACGATCGTCCTGGAATCTTTTTTTAACACGATCCAGTTCGAGATCATCGATGCGACCTTTGTCGAGGTCTTCTCCGGCAGCGGCTCCATAGGTCTTGAGGCGCTCAGCCGCGGCGCATCGCATGTTGTTTTCATGGAGCAGGACCGTGAAGCGCAAAAAGTACTTCGCAGAAACATAGAGCAGACCGATCCTTCGCGCTGCGACGTCTACGCCGGGGACAGCTTTGTGAACATCACGCAGGTCGTAAGCCGCTTGAAGGCGCAAGGCGAAGAGGCTTACTTCTATGTCGATCCGCCTTTCTCTTTCCGTGAAGGGATGGAAGCGATCTATGACAAGACGATGGCGCTTATCGCCGGCTTGCCCGAAGAGGTGGTCAAGATGGTCATCATAGAGCATATGACCGGTCTGGAACTGCCAGAGCAGCTTGGAAGTTTTGAACGGATGAAAAGTAAAAAGTTCGGGAAGACGTCGCTGAGCTATTACCGGTAGTTTGCTTATTGCCGCGTTATCACTCCGCCCTCATTCAACACCTCTAAAAACGCCTCTGCCATCATCGTGTAACCCTCTGCATTGGGGTGGATGCGATCGCTTTTAAGGCGATTATCGCTGATGATGTCGCTGATGATATCCCCCTCATACAACACCCCTGTCTCTTCAGCCACCTCTGCGTACAGGGGAAGTGTGCGGAAACCAAGCATGCGGAAGTCCGGCACGCCGACAAGCAGGACTTCCACCCCTTTGTTCTGGGCCGTTTTCACCATTTTTTTGAGATTGCTTCGAAGCTCTTCGTGAGAGCGCTGTCGCAGAATGTCGTTGCCGCCGTGGCAGATGATGACAAGTTCGGGTTTATGCTCGCGCAGCAGGTCGGCGAGGCGTTTGAGACCTTCAGAGGAGAGCTCTCCGGGAATGCCTTTGTTGATGACGTTCAGACTGCTGATACGCGCCAATACGGCGGGATAGCTCTCATGGCGCAATGCACCGGTGCCGTAAGTGAGACTGTCCCCGAAGGCGAGCACTGTCGCACCGGCTGAGAGGGGCGTGCGTATCGGTACGGAAGGCTCTCTGAAAACAAAATACATCAACGAGAGCAGTGCGATGCTCAGAAGTATCAGACGGCGTTTATTCATGAAGTGATTGTAGCACACTTTGCACTCACCTGCAGACGAGGATAGGGGCTATAAGAGTGGAACACCATTTGCTTTGGTTTGGGAAGATACAAGGATGGTTTATGCGAAACGTAATTTTGCTCTTACTGGTCTCACTCTCGCTCTATGCGAGCAAGATCAGTGAAGTTTCCAATGTCGTCGGGGTTAGGGATAACCAACTTATCGGCTACTCACTCGTCGTCGGTCTCAAAAAGAGCGGTGACGGTACCACGTCGAAGTTTACGCTGCAGTCTATTGCCAACATGCTCAAAGCGATGAACATCGACATGGATCCTGTCGACATCAAATCGAAAAACGTCGCGGCGGTCGTCGTCACGGCGAAGCTTGAGCCGTTTGCCCGCCAGGGTGACAAGTTCAACGTGACCGTCTCTTCTATCGGTGATGCCAAATCGCTCGAGGGCGGTACGCTGCTTATGACGCCGCTTAAAGGGGTGGATGGCAAGATCTACGGTCTGGCACAGGGGGCACTGAGTATCGGGGGCAAGAACGAACGCGGCAGCGGTTCGGAATCGCACCCGACGGTGGGTATCGTCTTCAACGGCGGTAACGTCGAACGCGAGATCAACCACGACCTCTATAACCAGAAGGTCATCACACTCTCTTTGAAAGAGGCGAGTTTTTCAAACGCGATCTCGGTACAGGATGTCATTAACAGCCTCTACAACAGCCGTGTCGCCGTGGCGATCGATCCGCGTACCATCAAGCTGAACCGTCCCGAGAACAAGTCGATGATCGAGTTCCTTGCAGAGGTACAGCAGCTGGATACCGATTACCGGCCAACGGAGAAGATAATCATCAATGAGCGTACGGGAACGGTGGTCGCAGGCGTAGGCATCAAGATCAAACCGGTCATCATCACGCATGGCGACATCACCATCAAGATCCTCGAACAGGCACAGCTGCAGCAGCCTGCGGGCAGTGTTGTCGTGGATGATGAGATGGTAATCGGACTGAACGAAAACGAACTCTATACCAAAGAGGGGACGACAACGGTCGCGAATGTGACCAGATCGTTGCAGAAACTTGGCGCTTCACCTAAAGATATCATATCGGTACTTGAAGCGATGAAAACCGCCGGCGCCATTGCGGCGGACCTGGAGATTATCTGATGAATGCGATTATGGACAAGGCGCTTCTGGCGCAGAGTTATCAGCCGACGCCGAAGATCGATGGGAAGATCGATGAAGCGGCGCTCAAAGAGAAGACCGACCAGTTCGAAGCCGTCATCATCAAGATGATGCTAGACAATGCGATGAAGGATGAAAAAAACCTTTTTAACAGCAGCAACGACCCCGGAGACAAGATCTACAAATCGATGTATCGCGACGAACTCTCCCGGGCCAGTGCCGGGGGATTCGGGTTTTCTCAGATGCTCTTTGAACACCTGAGTGAAAAAGGGAATGTTCATTAAATTTATTTTGCGATCTGCCGATATAATTGTTATACATCATAACAGTAATCTCGGTGAGAGAGTTTAATAAGGATATAAGATGATTTCCCAAGTAAACGGCGCGACAGCGCGAAGCGTTTATCAAAACGCCGAAACACAGAACAGAAGGGACGAAAAGGTCGATAAGACGACTGTCTCGAAACAGGGTGATACCAGCCGGATCGATGCCATCAAAGCGTCGATAGAAGCGGGTGAATACAAAGTGGACTTAGAGGCTTTGGCTAAAAAGATCGCTGACGAACTAATGTAAGAAAAACCAAGGAGTGTATGATGTTGTCTCACCAATTACAAACCGCCATTAAAGATCTGAAAGATATTATCGACATCACTGAAAACGATATCAACGATATCAAAGAGGCGAAACACGATGCTCAGTTTGAACGTGTGCCTTTTAAAGAAGAGAAAATTAAAAGCTTTGAGAACAAAAAAGCGATGATCGATCACGAGATCTCGAAACTGATGACGGCCCAACCTCAAAAAGATCTTCCCGAACTTCTTGACGAAGAACAGCATACACTCCTCAGCCAGCTCAAAACAGAACTTGCGAATCTTCGCGAAGTAAACCAGCGTTACGCAAAAATGGTACTGGGCGTCAGTGCCTTCTATAACGCACTGCTCGAACGCGTCGTACCGACGGAGATGCATGGTTACAACAAGGTCGCCAGCAGCGACGCATCATTTCTGGAAGTAAGAGCGTAACCATGGCTTCCATCTTCCACGGACTCAACGTCGGCTACAGCGGTCTGAACGCGGCGCAGGTAGGCATCAACACGACCGGGCACAACATCTCCAATGCAGAGACCGAAGGTTACAGCCGCCAGCGTGTCGTTACCGCCGCTGCATACCCGCTGACAAAGACTCCCGGCGCATGGGGCAGCGGCGCATCTATCACCGAGATCACCCGCGTATTTGACAACTTCGTCTTCAACCGTTACACCTCTACCGCGCAGAGTAAAGAGTATTCTGACTTTACACGACAGACCCTCGAAGAACTTTCGACCTATTTCCCCGAAGTCGACGGCGTAGGTATCAAGTCGGACATGCAGGACTATTTCGACCTGTGGCAATCCTTTGTCGACAATCCGGACAACAATGCGATCAAGATCGCACTTTCGCAGCAGGCACAGACCCTGAGCAATCATGTCCAGCAGACGCGCGAACAGGTCAGGACACTGCAGTCACAGGTCAACGACCAGTTAAAAGTCTCTATTGACGAAGTAAACCGTCTCGCTTCCGAGATCGCCGATCTCACGGCGTCTATCAACGATATCGAATCCGGCGGTATAGACAACGCGAACGATCTCCGCGATCAGCGTAATGTGCTTGAGCTGGCGATCTCCAAACTGGTCGACGCGACCATCTTTGAAGGCCAGATAAGCTCCAATATGCCGGTCGATTCCAATATCGCTCTGCGTAGCGGCGACTACAGTATCAGCGTCGGCGGGTTCAACCTTGTAGACGGTGTGACATTCCACCCCATCGGTGTCTCCAACGACCAGAACGCCGAAGGCTTCTATGAACTCTACTATGAGCGTCAGGACGGCTATGAGATCCCGTTTGATGACAAGATCCAGGGCGGTAAGGTCGGTGCGATCCTTGATATGCGCGGTTCGGTCATCGACAGTGCGACAGGATTCCCTGAAGACGGTGTCCTTCAAAATACGATCGAACAGCTGGATGCCTTCGCCAAAGGTCTGATCGAGATCACCAACAATGTCTATGCGCAGAGTGCAACGGACTATATGCAGTCGAATACGATGAATGTCGCCGATGACGTACCGTTGCTGAACTACCCTGAACTGAACTTCAAAACAGGCAGCTTTAATCTGGCAGTCTATGATGTTGACGGCAATACGATCGCAAGCCGTGAGATCACCATCGACTCGTTGACCGCCATGAAAGACGGTACGCCGGCGAGTATCATCGGGCAGATTCAGGCGTTGAATGACGATAATGCGGACAACAATGCGCTCAATGATATCAATGCACTGATATCTGCGGATTACATCAATGGCGAGATGGTCATTCAGATCGACCCCGCGTTTGCGGGACAGGGGTATACCTTTGGCGTAAATGACAACTACCCGGGCGATATGAACAGCGGCAGCAATTTTGCAGGTGTTCTGGGACTGCACCGTTTCTTTGACGGCGACAGCGCAAAGAACATCGACCTGCACAGTGCGTTTAAAAATGACCCGACGCAGATCCAGGCACATAAGCAGAACGTCTCGGGCAATAACGATGTCGCACTCAATATGGTCCAGCTGCAGTTTGAGAAATTCGATTACAATGTCGGCGCAGTCAAATATACCGATTCGGTCTACAGCTTTTTCGACGCTATCGCATCCGAGGTCGGCTCAAAGACGAACTCGGCTATTATGGGCAACGAAACGCTTACAGCGCAGTTCAATGCCATTGAGATGCAGTACGCATCGGTCTCAAAGGTCAGTATCGATGAAGAGATGACCAACCTGATCAAATACCAGACTGCGTATGGCGCAGCAGCGAAAGTCATTACTACCCTTGATCAGATGATGAACACGCTGCTGGGCCTTAAACAGTAAGTACAGCGAGGCGGCAGTGCGCTATCCGTGGGTTAGTATTGCGATGCTTACGGGCATCATCCTCTTCTCTTTTTTCGGCACCCTTTTTTACTCCGTCAGTCCTTATACACTTGACAAAGAGGCTATTCTGGTCGCCCCTTCCGCGCAGTATTGGTTCGGAACGGACCGCTTGGGACGGGATATCTTCGCGCGCCTGATCGAAGGCGGGAAAGTCTCGTTGCTCATAGGCTTCGGCAGTGCACTCGTCGCTTCGTTCATCGGCCTGGTTCTGGGGGCTACTGCGGGTTATCTGAAAGGAAAAGTAGACAAGGGCTTTGTCGTACTTGTGGACCTTTTTCTCACCTTCCCGACCTTCTTTTTGCTGCTTGCGCTGGTGAGTTATGTGAATGCATCGGTCTGGGTGCTTATTGTCATCATCTCCATTACGGGCTGGATGACCACGGCGCGTCTCATCAGGTCGGAGAGCTTCTCCATCACGTCACAGCCTTTTATAAAGATACTCGCTATCGCCGGTGTTAAGCGCTGGAAGATCATCTTGAAGTATTATGCCCCGCTTCTGGCACCGATCTTTTTTGTCAGTTTTACCTTTGGTGTCGGGGGTGCGATTTTGGCAGAATCCGGGCTCAGTTTTCTTGGACTGGGTATCGTAGCGCCGCAGATGAGTTGGGGAACCGTCTTGAGTAACGGCAAAGAGGTGATAGATATTGCCTGGTGGGTCAGTTTTTTCCCGGGTATGATGATTTTTCTGGTGACGTTCAGTCTTATGAATATTTCAAACTATCTGCAGCAGCTGACCAACCGCAAGCAGATCCAGGCATAACGGCTACGGAGCGCTTAGTGTCTTTTTAGCCGGGGTTGTTACGGTAAGCAGGAAATGCTGCTGATGCGACTGATACTCTTCGGTCATCAGCAGGGAGTTGTTACAGCAAGAGTTGTCACGGATCTGTCGTTTCAGGAGTGTCAGGTGCTCTTTCGCACCCTCTTTCGAGAGGAAGATCTGGTTGCATTCCAAGTTATCCACACAGCCCGCACGACAACAAAGCATCTGAACTTCTACGCTGTACATAACATCCCTTTTTAGTCACGACTTTATTTAATATATTATAACACAGTATTGCATGAAAATATTAAATTTAATTTAATTTACCGATAATTCATCTCCTGAATAGCCAAAGACTTTGCGGTAGAGAATACCGTAGCCGATGAAAGCAAGGGGTATCGTCCAGATAAGGCCGAGGCCAAGCGGCAAGATACTGAGGAAGATGATGATCCCGACGGCTATGTTATAGAAGAAGAAGCTGAACCACTTTTTGGTCACCGCTCTGCGGGAGAGTTCCATCGCCTGCCAGATGCCGAGCTGTTTGTCTACCATAAGCGGCAGCGTAAACATATAGGCTGTTGCGAGGTAGATGCCCGGAAGCAGCAGGAGCATAAAGCCTATAAAGGTCAGCACGTTCATCAGCAAAGCGGCAAAGACCAGCGGCCATACGTGAATATAGTAGTCAAAGATCGACTTTACCTCTATCTCTTCATTGACTGCGCGGCGAATGCCCAAAAAGATCATCCCAACCATCAACGGGATCAATACGGGCGAAGCGAGCAGGTTCTGCGCCTGGTCGTTTATGAATCCCTTGAGAAACAGTTCCTGATCATAATACGCCTGGCTGGGGCCGAAAAAGAGGGAGACTGCCCATGATACGGCCACCCCGATAATGACATAGACAAAAAATGCGGCAATAAAATGCAGCTTGCTGCCTTCGACCCTCTCCCACGCTTCAGAGAGTATACCGCCTATCGTAAACTCGTATTCACCGTCTAGCGCCTTGTCTATGGAACCTTGATCGTTATACATCGTCACCCTTTTTGTGATAATATATGTCATGTTAACATAAGGTCTCTGATGGATTCGAAAATCAGCCGTTTTTTTATTGTTTTTGCCGCCGTGGTGATAGTATTGACTGCGGTTAAAAGCGCTGCAGTCATTGTCGTTCCTTTTTTGCTCTCGCTCTTTTTGGCCGTTATCTTCTCTCCGCTGTTTACATGGTTAAACGCACGGGGAGTGCCGCAGGGCCTTTCACTGCTGGCGGTGATG
>JBFEWT010000098.1:0-8256 GCA_041546225.1 Sulfurimonadaceae bacterium | reverse complement strand
GGATCGTCCCGTTTCTGGTATGGTTCGAATACTACGCACCCTACCTCGGCGAACGCGACGTCCCACTTCTGCACGAGATGGTCCCCCTGCGCATCGCCGATGCCCAGTTCGCATTCAGTGCGTCAGGGCTTATGACGGGCGCGCTGGCACTGCTGCTGCAAAACGACACCCTCTTTCACGCAGCGGCATCACTGCTGATTACGGGAGCATGTTTTTTACTGGGGGCCTTGTACAGCATCACCCGGCAGAAGGGCTGAACCCTCACTTTCGGATGATCAACTCGAAACGGCTGCCGCCTTCAAGCGGAATGAATCGCAACTCCCCGTTGAAATGCTTGCGCATGATATCCTGCCCCATATAGAGGCCTATCCCCGTCCCTTTTCCCGCTTCTTTGGTCGTAAAGTAAGGGTTGAAGATCTTCTCTCTTGCCGATTCGGGGATACCTCCGGCATTATCTTCGACAACGATCATCTTCTCAGGCGAACCCTTGATCGTGATGGTAATGCCTTTATGGTCACTCTCGAGTGATTCGAATGCATCTTTGGAGTTGCTTAGAAGGTTGATAAGCACCTGTTCGATCAGTCCCTCAAGCCCATCCATACTCACACCGTATGTCTCTTCGCGGACATCAAGCGCTATGTGCTGATACTTCAACTGCGCATCCATGATCTGCACGACATTCTCCACCATATCACGCAGCTGGAAATGACTCTCTTCTTCAACGGGTCTGGCGAAATTGAGGAACGTGTCGATCGTCTTGGACATCTTCTGACACTGCTGCTCGATAAAGAGACTGCTCTCTTTGATGCTCTCCTTTGTCGATGAGCCCATCTCCGCACTCAGATAAAGGTGGCTTGCGCGTGCGCTGAGCGCAGCTAGGGGCTGACGCCACTGGTGCGCGATCATACTCACCATCTCGCCCATCTGCAGCAGCTTGTTCTGATGAAATGTCAGCTGTTCCTGCTCCGTGTTCCGCTGGACCTCTTCTGCAATACGCAGTTCAAGCTGTTGGTTCTCCAGCTGCAGGTCACTCTTGGAATGGATCAGGTTTGTCAGCAGCCTGTTTTTGCGTTCGAGCTCATCACTGCGCTTTTGCAACTCCTGCTCATAACGTTTTTCTGCAGAACGGTCATGGTCAATACCGCGATAGCCTTTAAAATGTCCCTTCTCATTAAAGATGGGAGCACCGCTGGTCTCGATGTCGAGGATGTGCCCCTCTTTGTGGATACACCTGTTTGCGAGCTTTGAAAAAGGCTTGGTCTGCTTCGCGATATCGCCGAAGATGGCACCGACACGGGCTGCTTCATCTGCAGGCATGATATCAAACGGTGTTTTCCCTATGAGCTCTTCAGGTTCATATCCGAAGACCTCTTTGACCTGCGGACTCGCATAGGTATAAACACCGTTTTCATCAACTTCCCAGATCCATTCATGGCTGTTCTCGATCAGCAGGTTAAAGCGTGCTTCACACGTTTGCTCCGAAGCGAGCATGTCTCTAAGGCGTTGTACTTCTGCTTTGAGGCGTTCGTTCTCACTAAGCAAAAGGGCATCAGGACCCATCCGTTCTGTCATAAACCTGCCCTTCCGCTGTTTTTTGCAGTTATTTTACAACAAGCAAAGCTTAAGCGTAATGAAGATTTTCGAATAGGTTATAAATTTGTGATTACTCTTATTCTATAAAAAGTGCAGGGGCATATGTGCAGTGAGGGGCTGCGAGCGGCGTTAGCCTTTGTGCTGTTCCAGCAGCACCTGGATATCAAGAATATCCTGAGCACTCAGTCTGTGCGAAGTATTGACCGTTTTGCTGATATGGTTGATCTCGGTAACGGTGATCCCGAAAGGGTCTTTTTTCTGAACGCTGAGTTCGCCTTTTTTAAGCAGTATGTTGTCAAGCCTCTTTTTACTGTGCTGCATGAAATAGGTCAATACCAGTGCACCGGTATGCTCTTTCTCGATCGACACATAGACCTTGTCCGCCTGCGACGTAGTCTTGAATGAGGGGTAGAGCCTCTTAAACTCGTCCATCTCGATATAGCCGACATAGATCTTTGTAAAAAGGTCATGATAGCGTGTAAGCGTTTTCGTCGTCAGAAAATCGAGGTTGAGCACATCATCGCCGGTCGAACGGCTCTTTTTCAAGATCCACGCGAGCGTACTGTAATAGGGGAACTCTTTGATTTTCATGTTCGCTGTACCGATGATCTTCTTCCCTTTGATACGCTCAAAAGGCTTGCGTTTGGGTTTACGCGGATCGCTCAGCCATTCAAAGACCCGCTCGGCAGAGTACTCCTTGGTGATCCATACCGTACAGTAGTCAGGAAGATGGTTCACGCCTGTCACGCCTTCGCTCAGCACCAGCAGGGCTTTGATCTCGTACTGCGGAAAGATCGTCTCTAACAGCGCTTTTTTCTTTCGCAGGCGTCTTTTGAGGTTTGTCACCGATTTGACAAGGGTCATCTCGACGAAATAGAGCTGATGCTTGGTGAAGATGAGGGCATCGAACTCCCCGATCTCCTTGCGGCGGGTGCGGTAGACGATCTGTCCTTTCCAGTTGACCGAAAGGGTGTTGGGCAGCGGCTGGGTCCGCTTCTTATGCGGCCCCTTGACGATAAACTTCTCTACGTGCTCATGCGCATTGACATAGCGCAGCAGTTTCTCATAGACAAGGTTCTCGTACACTTCGCCTTCAAACGAACGAAATGCATTCATAAACTCGGGAGAGTCTTTCGCCACCCCTTTTTTATGCAGCGAAAGCAGATGGTTTACACTGTAATCATAATAAAGCAGGTTGTCGCCTATCTCACTCTCTTCGAGATTACGGATACTCTTTGTAATCTTAAAAATACTGGTTCCTTTTTTCCGATGACATCTTCTTGGCTACAATTGTAGCAGAAAATATTCCCGATGCTTTTTCTCAGAGCGCTTCATGCCGCCGCATAATCTCTCACGGAGCCTGAAATATCAGTCGATCTTCCATACAAGGATATCGCGCTCTTCCGCGGCACTGACCAATTCATCTTCATTAATGAACACAATAGCATTTAGCGTACCGTTATGGCCTACCAAACGATGACTTTTTTGACGCGTAGCGGTGTCAAACAGCTGCAGGTCGTTATCTATCCCGCTGGAGTAGACACCCATGCGTGCACTCGGACTCAGTGCCGCACAATAGACCAGAAAATCGCTTTGTATGTGGTAGGGTGCGGCATTGGGAGGGTAAACCCCTACGCGGCGGTCCTTTCCGGCGGTAATGAGCATACCGTTACGCAGGTCAATGCGGTAGACGTTGTCAACATTCTCCGAGTCAAAAAGCTGCAGGACTTTGGAGTCTTCAACATTCAGCAGTGTCACACCGCCGCTCTCGTCGACAGCGACCATCTTTGTGCGGTCTTCACTCATCGCCATATCGGAAAATGCACCCTGTGCGACATGGGTACGGTAAACCTCAAGACGTTCGTCCGTTTCGTAAAGGATCATCTCATATCCCAACGTCCCCAGAACGATCCGCTTCTCATCGGCGAAACGCGCCTCGATGATAGAGAGTTTCTGTTTTTCGTCTATTACCTGCTTAAGATGCTTTCCGTCGTGTATCCAGACATTGCTGTAGCCGGCACTAGCCTGGCTGACGAAAAGTGTTTTCCCGTTTAGGCGATCGACACTGAAGATCTTCGGGGCAACGGCATCCCCCATGAAGTCGGTAATAGGTTCGATGAGGATCTCTGAGACTTTTTTGCGGCTTGCAAGGTCGAAGACCTCTACACTTCCCCTGTCGTTGCCCGCATAGAGCAGCGGACCGTCAACAACGATGTCACTCACCAGCCCGCTGGAGGTGAGTCGGAAAAGAGGTTGTATATCTTTGGCGCAGGCGGCACCGCCAAGCAGGATGAAAAAAAGCAGTAGTTTCAAAAACATCGTCACGCCTCGCTTTACTTTTTAGAAGAGAGGGTAAACAGGCGGTTCACCCTCTTCTGCCATGCGCTTGCTAAAGTGCCGCAAGCACTTCGTGGAGCTCTTCAGCCATGAGCTCATAGTTACGCTCATGTGCGAGCAGTTTCTGCTGACCTGCAGTCCCCATCTTGGCGATCTCTTCTTGCGTCATGGCGATGATCTCATCGAGTTTGGCGGTAATGGCTGCCGTATCGAACTCACAGAAAAGCGCATCTTCATCACTGAAGAGACTGCGGTTTTTCGCATTGTCTGTCAGCAGCGCAGGGATGGCGCAGGTATAGTAGTCCATGATCTTGGCCGGGACGGCCGTGTTGTAGATCGCCAGTTCCGGAAGCATAGCGATACCCACGTCACAGTCGTCGACCTGCACCATCAGTTCATTGAGGTTGCTCGCACTCATAATAGTCACCTTATCGGCGATGGACGGGTAACGCCCCATGACCGTACGGGCGAACTCCGGGTTAAACGTGGAGATGTTCAGGTGCCAAGATGATGACGAGACGTTGGTAAAGGCTACCAGCACCTCCTCAAAGCGGCGCATGCTGTCGAGCGTACCGACATAGATGAAATGGCGCTCTTCACCCTCAGACTCACGGTGCGGAGTGATGCGTGCCGGGTCAAGTCCCGCAGGAAGTGCAAGCGTCTTCACATTACAGTCGCCGTAAAACGTATCTTTCATGCTGTAAGAAGCAGGCATGAAAAGGTCACACTGACTGATCAGGCGTTTTTTGTTGAAACGGCTGATTGCATTGCTCATTCTCCCCAGCACGTTCAGGCTGCTCTCGGACCTGAGCGCTTCATACGCTTCCTCTGTTTTTGGAAAGGAGACACGGAAACCGACTTTGTAACCGTACTGTTTGCGGTTTTTCAGCACATTGGCCAGGATATCGGTCATATTGCGTACAAAAATAAAATCATATGCGCCCAGTTTGACATCTTTGGACTCAAGGTAGCTGCAGATATCTTTTTTATACTGCGACGGTACGACGAAATCGCTTCCTTTCGCCTGGAAACTGTGCTTGTACTTCGTGAAATAGACGATGTTTACATCCATGTGCTCTTTAAGGTAGCCGTTGAAAAGCGGACCGATGGTTCCGTGATCCGTATACTCCTGCTGATCGGTGATATAGAGCAGTTTTAAGCGTGCAGGTGCACTCTGTTGTAGGTTGCTACTTTTCATTACTTCTCTCCTTTTGTCGGCTCTTCATCTACCAGTTCGGCGTTAAAACGCTCTTCATCAAACGTAGCCCCGAGGTATTCGCAGGCGAGTTTGACATCACGCAGGGCATTCCCTAGACAGCTTGTCGCTCCCGGTGAAGGCGTCATGTTAAAGACGATACCCTCCCCCGTATTGATGGAGGCCTCTCCCAGCATCAGCTTCTGGTTCTTCGTGTCGAGGATCTGCGGTCTTACCCCGCCAAACCCTTTCGCATACTTTATGTCCGACTCTTTCAGCCCCGGTACGATTTTCCGGGCATCCTGTATGAAGAGTTTCTTGTTGATGAACGGTGCTTCAAAAAGGAAGTTCCTTAACACATAGTTACGGATCTCCGAGTCTTTAAGCAGGTCATAAAAGATCTTGAAGACATTGTAATCAAACCGCAGTGTCTTGAAGAAGTCTATGTAGGTTCCCGGTTTGAAGCGTTCGAGTTTTGGCAGCATAAGCGCTGTCGGACCGAAACGCGTAAAACCGTTTACGAGGATATCCGGGTCGCCGTGCAGCGCGGCAAACGGCAGTTTTGGGTTTTGCACCATGTAGACCTTGCCGTTAAGCATCTTCTGTGTCGAAAGGTAGAAGCTTCCGGCCATCGGCAGACAGCCGTAATCGAGGCCATGCCCCATGCGGTGTGCAAGATAGAGGCTGTGCGCACCGGCATCGACGACGACGAAGTCTGCCGTAAACTGGCTCATCGTCGTCTGGATATGATAGACACTGCCGATCTTCTGGATATGTGTCACTTGGTTATTGAAAAAGATGTCTGTGATCTTATCTTCGATCTTCAGCGTATTGTCGACAAACGTATCGCTCAGTGCTTTGAAGTCCACCGTCGTATACTGCCCCTGCGCCCCGACACCGATAATGTCTTCAGGACGCTCTTCCCCGTTCTCATCGAAGATGACCGCCGGTTCGATCTCCTTGAGCTTCTCCTTGTCGTAAACCTCCAGATAGGGGTAGAGCTCTTTGAACTCCTCGTAACGCTTCTTCATATAGTCGACCTCTTCGTAGCCGACACCCAGCGCCATCTTCTGATGCGAAAAGATCACTTTGTTCTCATAACCGTGCTGCAGACAGTACTTTTCGACCATCTTCGCCGTCTTCTTGACCTTTGCCGCCTTTTCAAGCGTATAATTGGTCTCGATATCGCCGCAGTGGATGGTCTGCGAGTTTGCCGAACCGTTCGAGTTCAGTGATGCCAGCGAACCGTATTTTTCCAGCAGACATATCTTTTTTATATCCGTATAGCGTCCAAGCTCGTAAAAAAGCGCTGCGCCGGAAACGCCCCCGCCGACTATAATCACATCATAATGGTTCTGCGTCATAAACACCCCGTATAATTTCTCGCTCCGTGCTCATAACGGCCGCGAAGTTACTGTATGTCCCATTATACAAAATTACACGCAAAAGTCTTCCATCCCGGCGCGTTCCGGTAAAAATTTGACAAAAGTGTAGCACTTTGAAGAGTTAAGAAAAACGATGAGAGAAAAATCGTCAAAGACGAATACAGAAAGCGTGAGAGTATGTGTCTACGGAGAGTGCCAATCCCTTACTTCCATAGCCTCAGATAAAAGTCATCTCCGACAAAAACACTTTCACGCGGAGCGTAAGCATCAACGCCTTCACACGACTCTGTCTTTGCGGCAGGTTTCCCGCCTGCAATAGCCTTGCATTGCCGCGGAGTACGGCTCTTGATATTACACGATCCTAAGATATACCATCTTGCAGTTGCGGCGCCTGCCAACAAAGTAATGACCGTTTCCATGCGTACCCCTTGTATTAGTAATTACTATATTAGGATACCGAAGCATAAATACGGATAAAGTATTTGATCTACTATGTTCGGTGTCCGGAGAGATACTGCAGCTGTTTTAGCGTCTATTCAAACAACATCGGTAAGTTCAACGCCAGAATATATTTATTTCTCGCGTATATAACGCACTTTCATACCCGCAAAATTACTTTCGATCGTATTCTCGTCGACAACCGTATATACGAATCCTCTTCCCTCTTTGTCTATAACAGTGACATTATCGCCGTCAACGGAGTACGTGACCTTTTCCGTCACTCCCATTGAGCTTACCTGCTCGTTTGAGAACTCGAGCGTCTGCTTCTCTGCAAAAGGGAGTTGTTTTTCAAATACCCATTTTCCGATCAGGGGGTTTGAATTTATCGGAAGTGTGAGCAACCCTGCAAGTACAACAGCCGCTATCGTCCCGAAAATTATAAAAAACCTGTTTGTTGGTTTGCTTGTTTGTTCATTTTCTTCCATGTCTGCATCCCGTGTTAAAGTAGCCTGCATAGTAGCATAATAAACCGTGTAAGTATTGAAGACGGAAGCTGTTTTGTTAGCTTACGGGCGTTTTTCTGTTGGAGTGAAAGTCTCGATGTAGCGTATAGGCGTAGCTTCGTCAGGTGTCGGGTACTTATGTGCAAGCTCTATAATAGTCAGCCGGACATGGGTATCCATTTTCCTGTTTTCGCTTTCGATCAGGTAGTTAAAGTCTGTAATGGAGTTGTCCGGATGTAATGTAAACTCGATGACATCGCTCTCTTTGATGATGAGATCGATAGAAAAAGATCTCATCTGCTCGTCAAAAGAGGCCTGGATGGTCCGGCGCATACTCTCCCGGTTATCACGAATAAACTTCTGCTGTGTATGCGAGAGCTTGGCAAAGGTATCTTTGTAAAGTGCTTTGATGTTCTGGTCGACCTGCACTGTATAGTCTGCACCGTATACGCTTGTGATCGTAAGGATTAAGGCAAGGAGAGTTTTTTTCATTCTGGGCGCTCTTTATTATGATATTATTATAATATAACATAAATAAACTGAAAAAATCTTCTATCAGGCTTTACAGACATACGTAACATCCTGCGCTGCGCGTTGAACGATAGTAAAAGATTTCAATCGGGTAAATGGTTTTAAACAGTAGTTGATGATTTGGGAGTTTGAAATTTCAAGTGGCGGACAGGGAGGGATTCGAATGCTCTGTGCAAACGGTCATATTGGACGAAAAGCCCATAAATAGGGGGCTTGAAACTTAAATTACTTTAAGAAAACCCTCTATTTCGTCCGAATTTGACTAATTCTC
>JBFEWT010000108.1:0-7566 GCA_041546225.1 Sulfurimonadaceae bacterium | reverse complement strand
GTCGCCAGACGGCGGGTGTGTTAAAGATGAAGAGTAGGCTTAGCGTGATTCGCCGAAGACGAAATCAGCACCCAGTCGGAAACTGAGGCCGGTCTCGGAGTGGCTATAGTCGTAGTCGGTCCCGTTCGCCGCGGAGTACCAGCTACCCGCGCCGACGCCGATACGGTAGTCAAGGTCGGCAGTAATAGCCAACTTTCTGCCTATTTTGAAGACGCCACCTACTGCGGGAGCGATACCGAGGCTGAAGGTATCGATCGTATTCCCTTTTACACTGGGTAGGTTGAAATCGGTATGTTCAAGAGAGAGGTTGATACGCGGTCCTGCCCAGACACGGAATCGCGGCTTTTTTACAATGCCGAAAGCAAGGGTATGCAGCATATTCCATCGGGTCGTTTCGATATCGTCGCCGCTGTATGATGCACTGTCTATCTGGTGTACCGTTCCGGTAAGGTACTCGAGGTTGACGTGATAGCCGAGCATGCTCTCTTTATTGACATTGGTCTTAAAGGCAAAGCCAAGCCCTGCAGATGTCTGTTCGTACGTCTGGTCGACAGTCTGGCCGAAGGTGTTTTCAACGTCGGCTTCCTGAACAGTGCTGTTCGCGACCAGGTAGAGGTTGATACCGCTTGCATGGGCAAATATCGGGCTTAATACGAGCAGTGATGCGATAGCACCTTTTTTAATATTGAACATACGTAATTCCTTTGTGATAATTAATTAATTCTAGTTGATTGGATATGAATTTAAACTGAATAGAGGTGTCATAAGGTTGATTAAACTTTTTTAGCGAGGGAGAGACACGCCTTTTCGTATTCATGCGGATGGTTGAGGTTCATGAACGGGCATTCGTCATCGAAGTCGACGAAGCGGGTACGGCTTTTTTTCAGCAGCATGCCGAGCCGGTGGTTCTCTTCGCGCAGCATGCTCTCGAAGTCCGGCAGCAGGGAACGGTGGTAGATGCCGCACATGGGGTGGCTCCCGGAGGCGGTGCGGGCGATGACAGCATCTGTATCGTCCGTATCGGCCTCTACAAGTGCCCTGATCTCGGTTTCCGTGACAAAAGGCGTATCGACGCTGAGCACGAAGACGCGCGTATCTGTAAGCGTTTGAAAAAGTGAGACAAAACCTGCCGTGGGGGCAAAAACATCACACCCGGCAGGGTCTTCGATGACCGGTGCGTCAAAGGTGAGCTTGTCGGCGGATTTCGCCGAGATGCAGACATCTTTAAAAAGGTGTCTGAGCCGTTCGTACTGGTATTGGACAAGGGTGTCATAGCCGCCGAAGGGGAGCAGGGACTTGTCTTGTCCCATCCGGGAGCTTTTGCCGCCGGCAAAGATGACACAGGGAAGATCAAACATCGGCTCTCTTTTACACTGCACATCCGCACAGGTTTTTGAAATGATAGCACACCCTGAAAAGAAGCTAAGTATTGGCGCAACGCTGCGATGTATACGCTCCTTTCAGTTTGTACGTCTTATAATCGTTCACAGAGAGTTTAATTCCGCAATGCGCAAAGGTCTGCATGAAGTTCGAAATGGGAAAAAAAGGCGTATTGCCATGGCATCTGTTCGGTATCATCATCGTGGTAACGGCTATCGGTCTGGGCATGATCACGATGAGCTTCAGCAAAGGCTTTACGATGACGGCAAAATATGCGGCCCTGGTCGATGCCGCGATGGAGGTCAAGCTGGAGGCCACGACCGGGCATCTCTGGCTGGAAGAGCTTCTGGACGGGGAGAGTGCCAAAAGCTTTGAAGAGGTAGTGGCGCATTTCAGCAGCGCCCAATGGTATGTCAACGCGATGCTTGAAGGGGGGATGAACAGCGAGGGGGAGTTCCTGCCCCTTGAAGAGAAGCATCTGCGTTTCGAGATGGAACTGGTCAAGCGCGAACTTGCCGCGCTGCTCAAACTGACGTCGGAGCGGCATAAGCATTTCTTGGCATCAGTGTCCGACGCGGAACGCGACAAGGCGTACGATGAAGCGTTTGAGGGTTTTATCCTCCTGACGGACCATGTCGAGAGTGAGCTGCAGATGCAGATACGGCAGGAGCTGTCGGAGTTCAGAAACTTTCATTATGTTATGGCCGCTGCAGCGCTGCTGATCGCCTCAGGGCTGGCACTGCTCTTTGTACGGTATGAGAGGGAGCGTCTTGGGCATATGGAGACGATCTACGAGACACAGGAGCATCTGAAGAAGCTCTCCAATACGGACAAGCTTACGGGCATCGCCAACCGCCGCTACTTTGACGACTATCTTGTGGATGAGTTCAAACGTGCCCGACGTGAGCAAAAGCCGCTTTCGCTGCTGATGATAGACGTCGACTGTTTCAAACAGTACAATGACCGCTACGGCCATGTGGAGGGGGATGCGTGCCTGCATAGCGTAGCATCGGCGTTGAACGAGGCGTGCAGGCGCCCCGGCGACCTTGTCGCACGTTACGGCGGTGAAGAGTTTGCGATCGTCTTGCCCAATACGGACAATGCCCTGAAAATGGGAGAGAGCATCTGCAATGTTATAGAGAGTATGGGTATCGCCCATGAGGCCTCCGAAGCAGGTGATGTCGTGACGGTGAGTGTCGGCCTTAGTACGGTGGTGCCGAAAGAGGGGATGAGCCCCGATGAACTTATCGCCCGTGCGGACGGGGCACTTTACGAAGCGAAGCAGCAGGGCAGGAACCGTGCCGTAGAGGTGTGAATGCGTTATCTTGTTCTGCTTGTATGTACGCTCTCGCTGCTGCATGCGTTTTATCCCGAAGAGTTTGACGCGCTGCCCGAACGCATCGCATTCGGATCCTGTAACGACCAGGAGATGCCGCAGACGTTCTGGAAGACGATAGAGAAGAGTGATCCGGATCTCTGGATATGGACAGGGGACGCGGTCTATGCCGACACCGACGATGTCCATAAGATGCGCAAGAGCTACAACAGACTCTTCTTCAACAACGACTACAGGCATTTCCGTGAGCGCTTCGCGGTCATCGGCACATGGGACGATCATGACTACGGCAGGAACAATGGCGGGAAAGCGTTTCCCCTCAGAAAGCAGTCACAGCAGGTGGCGCTGGACTTTTTTGAAGAGCCGAAGGGCTCTGCGCGCCGCAAACAGGAGGGGATCTATACAGCTTACAATTTCGGAAAGGGCGAGAAGCGTGTCAGGATAATCCTGATAGACGACCGCTACCATGCAGACCGTGAAGAGGGTGAGCTGCTCGCAGAAGTGCAGACGCAGTGGCTTTTTAATGAGCTGCGCTCTAGCGATGCTGCGTTAAACATCATCGTATCCGGCATACAGGTGTTTGCTGAAGAGCACCGCTACGAGAAGTGGGCGGACTTTCCGCGTTCGCGCGATCGGCTCTTTGCGTTCATCAAGAAAGAGAAGATATCCGGCGTGCTCTTCATAAGCGGTGACCGTCACCTGAGTGAGATCTCCCGGCGTGACGACTTGGGCAGGCATCCTCTCTATGATGTGACGGTCAGCGGCCTGACACATTCCTACGCGCCGTTTTTCGGCGAGGCCAACCGTTACCGTGTCGGCGAGCTCTTCGGCGAGCGGGCATTCGGGCTTTTACGTTTTGACTGGAAAGCGCGGAGTGTGACGGTGGAGATACGCGATATGCAGAACAGGGTGGTACGCTCCGTCTCGCTGCCGATGCGTGAGCAGCCGTAATCAGCTTAAAGCAGTGATATCCTCATCTTCGCTGATGAAGCGGTTCCTGCCGTTTTGTTTCGCCTTGTAAAGATAACGGTCGGCTTGTTCGATGATATCGCTGAGGGATGTGTAGGCATCGGGCAGGACGGTATTGATACCGACGGATATGCTCAGGTGTGCAGCGGTGCCGCTCTTGGAGTGTTCGATATCGAGCTGCCGGACCTTTTCGATGATCTTCTGTGCGATAGTTTTAGCCCCGTCAAGTTCGGTGTTGTTCAGCAGAACGCAGAACTCTTCGCCGCCGATGCGGAACGCCGTATCGCAGCAGCGGTTCAAGCTTGTATTGATGACATTGGCTACAGCTTTTAGGGCTTCGTCGCCTTGCTGATGACCATAGGTGTCGTTATACTCTTTAAAGTGATCGATATCGAGGATCAGCAGACTAAGGGGTTGCTGCTCCCGGGAGGAACGTTTGAGTTCCTTGGGCAGCAGAGTGTCGAAATGGCGGCGGTTATAAAGGCCGGTCATCGCATCGGTGAGGGAAAGCTCTTCGACTCTCTTTTTGTTGGTGATGTCAAAGCGAAGGGCGCGGTAGCTGATGATATTGCCGCGGGCATCACGTTCGGGTTCGATGGTAGCGTCGACCCAGTAGTAATCGCCGTTTTTTTTCCTGTTCTTGATCTCGCCGTGCCATATCTGACCCGCTTTGATGGTCTCCCACAGGTTTTTATAGAACGCCTTGGGCATATCGCTGTGGCGCAGGATGTTATGCGGCTGGCCTATCAGTTCCTCTTTCGAATAGCCCGAGATCGTACAAAAGGCACTGCTTACCCGGGTGATGATGCCCGAGGTGTCGGTGGTTGAGGTAATGACATAGCGGTCGATGATGTCGAGCTGTCGCTTGAGCAGAGTATTGTCCATACGGAGTCTTCTGAATGTGACGATTATGTTGAAGATGATTAGGCCGAAAGTCAGGATGGAGATCGCGGCGGCCAGGGTGATATTGGCGTTGCGTTTGCCGGAGAGTTCGCCTTTGGATTTATGCAGAACTTTCATCATCTCTGCCAGTCCCCGGGAGTAGATCTGCTTGTTCTCGAGGTATGTGTCACTCAGCAGCATCTTCAGCGCTTCCTCTTTTTTCCCCTGACCGATCAGCACAAATGCCTGTGCCTCCATGCTGGTCAGCGCCCTGTTGGCCTGTTTGGTTATCTCCATAGGCTGCTTGGCGGTATCGACCAGGGCAAATGCTTCATCGATAGCGGAAGTAAGCAGCAAGGAGTGTTTGTCATAGCGCTCCTGCCAGCTTTTTTCACCCGTTACGGCTCCCATGCGTGCAGACATACCCAATACTTCGTCGTTATATAAAATGGCGTCTCCGATGAGGTGAATGTTGTGGATCTTCTCCTGCGTGTTTTGGTAGCTCATGAAGGAGTAATGGGTATAGCCTATAAGAAAGAGAAAAAGAATAAGTGTGAATGCTGATGTGGTGGCATATCGAAGTGTTGATTCAAAACTTATCTTCATGGATACTCTCGCTCGAACTGTCGGATATTTTGCGGACAGATAATCCCAATACTATAGCGTTGTGCTCTTATTCTTGCTGAATAATTTTTTCTAATAATCATTAAAAAGCTCTATACCTGTTTAAAATATTTTTTTATGAGCAATAATGTTTGATTATCCTCTTTTTAGAGGGGTTTTTGGCCAAATTTATCACAAATACGGGTCTGTTTGTCATGAAGGTATGGGACGTTTGAAAGCACAGTGTGTGCAATGTGATACAAAGAAGAGGCCCGGCAGAAGAGCCGGGATGTCAGGAGTTTTATGCCTGGCTAATGGTAGCCGGGTCAGTGATGACGCCGGTGATCGCCGAAGCGGCCGCTACGGCCGAGTTGGCAAGGTAGACTTTGGATGAGCGTGAACCCATGCGGCCGACGAAGTTACGGTTCGTCGTAGAGACGGCAACTTCGTTGTCGCCAAGGATTCCCATGTAACCGCCAAGACATGCCCCGCAGGTCGGGTTGGAGACAACGCCGCCGGCATCGATGATGATATCGATGTAGCCCAGCTGCGTCGCTTCGCGGACGATACGCTGCGTACCCGGTGTGACGATAAGGCGTACATCTTCATGAACTTTTTTGCCCTTGAGGATCTCTGCGGCGATCTTGAGGTCGCTCAGACGGCCGTTTGTACAGCTGCCGATGAACGCCTGATCGATCTTGATGTTGTCGGCGACAGCCTGGGTCATACTGTGACCGTTGCTTGGAAGGAACGGGTAGGCGATGACCGGCTCGAGTGCCGCGACGTCGATCTCGAGGACCTGTACGTATGCAGCGTCTGCATCGGAAGTGTGGATCTTCGGTTCACGTGCGAGCGTTTTGTCTGCAAGGAACTCTGCCGTTATCTCGTCATACGCGACGATACCGCTTTTTGCGCCCGCTTCGATAGCCATGTTACACATGCTGAAGCGGTCGTCCATCGTAAGGTGTGCAATGGTGTCGCCTGTGAACTCCAGTGTGCGGTAAAGTGCGCCGTCGACACCGATCATACGGATGATCTCGAGGATGATATCTTTACCTGTCGTGAATTTGCCCGGCTTGCCCGAAAGTACGACTTTGATGCTCTCGGGTACTTTGAACCAGTTGCCACCGGTGATCATCGCAAAGGCGAGGTCGGTTGAACCCATACCCGTCGAGAAGGCGCCCAGTGCACCGTGTGTACAGGTGTGGGAGTCCGCACCGATGATGACGTCACCCGGTACGACAAGCCCCTTTTCCGGAAGCAGGGCATGTTCGATACCCATATCTTTTTCGTCGAAGAAGTTCTTCATCTTGTGCTTTTTCGCGAAGTCGCGGCTGATGCGCGCCTGGTTGGCAGATGCGATATCTTTTGCCGGGATAAAGTGGTCAAGGACGATGGAGAAGCCGTCCGGATTCGCCAGTCTTGTCGCGCCCGAGTCTTCAAATGCCTTGATGGAGATAGGCGTCGTAATGTCGTTACCGATGACCATGTCGATCGGCACGCGGACGATCTCGCCGGCGTAAACTGCTTTACCGGCATGTTCGGAAAATATTTTTTCAGTAATGGTTTGTCCCATAATAAACCTTCTGTTAATGGTTAAAATAATTGCGCGAATTATACCATGTCTGGGAGTAGCGTGAAATTAGAGTATCATTAGGTAGTTTATTTAGGGGATGCGGCAAGGGTATGAGAGAACGAAAGATCGTGATTATCGGAGGTGGGGCGAGCGGGCTTGTGGCAGCTATTGTCGCTGCACGTGCAGGTGCGCAGGTGACGGTTCTGGAAAGACTTGCCTCGGTCGGCAAAAAGATCCTTGCAACGGGTAACGGCCGCTGCAATATGACCAATGCCGACCTGGATGCACGCCATTTCCACAGCGGCGATCGCACTTTTTTTCAGCCGGCACTCGAGGCATTCGATTTTGAAAAGACCATCGCTTTTTTTCATGAGATCGGTGTCGAGACGCTGCAGCTCAAGGGCAATAAAGTATACCCGCTCAGCCTGCAGGCATCGAGTGTCGTCGACCTGCTGCGTGACGAGGCGCAGAATCTGGGCGTCAGCATCCATATCAATTCCAACGTGACGGCAGTGACACAGCATAACAACGACTTTAGCATTGAGGTGGAAGACGCTCCTTCACTGGAAGCCGAGCGTGTACTTATCGCTACGGTCGGCAAAGCGGCGGCACATCTGGGAAGCGACGGTGCCGGGTATCTGTTCGCCAAAGCGTTCGGCCATACGATCACCCCTCTTTTTCCTACACTCATTCAGCTGCGCAGCGACGCGAAGTACCTCAAAAAGATCGGCGGGGTGAAGTTCGAAGGCAGACTCACGCTGCTGATCGACGGTGAAGCGGTGCAAAGTGAAGAGGGTGACATCCTCTTTACCGATTACGG
>JBFEWT010000076.1:0-10316 GCA_041546225.1 Sulfurimonadaceae bacterium | reverse complement strand
TGCGTATCATGAAACGCGGTTTCGGCAAAGAGAAAACACTTGAACAGCTGAACTTCATGCGCTCGCTTCCAAACTCTTTTGTACGTACGAGTTTCATCGTCGGTCACCCCGGCGAAAACGAAGCGATGTTCGAAGAGCTTTGCGACTTTACCCGCGACTTCGGTTTCGACCGCGTCAACGTCTTCGGCTACTCTGCCGAGGAGGGGACGACTGCCTACGATATGGACGACAAAGTCGACGAAGCAGTGATCGAACAGCGCGCAGACATTCTGGGCGAGATCATCGAAAAGGTTACCCATGAAAGCCTTCAAAGCGAAGTAGGAACTGAGATCGAGATCGTTATCGACGGTGAAAGCGATGAGCACGAATACCTCCTCAGTGCGCGGAAACTGCTCTGGGCGCCGGACATCGACGGCGAGATCTACGTCAATGACCGCGAGATCGAGGGTGAACTTCACTTCGGCCGCATCTACCGTGCCCGTGTTACCGAGCTTGTCGGCGACAAGCTGCTCGCCACCGTAATCGATGAAGTTCTCTAACGCGCTCACGCGCCGACTCGAAAACCGTAAAAACCTCCTGGCCTTCTCCGGGGGTGCCGATTCTACGGCACTCTTCTTTTTGCTTCAAAGCCACAACATCCCCTGCGACATTGCCATCGTCAATTATCACACCCGCCCCCAGAGTGATGAGGAGTGCGCCTATGCACAGGAGCTTGCCGAGACCTATGGCATAGAGTGCCATATTCACCATGCCGATACCATTGCGAACAACTTCGAGCATAACGCCCGCGCCGTACGCTACGCTTTTTTCGAAAACCTTATTACGGAGTTTGGTTACGAGAACCTCCTGACCGCCCATCAGCTCGGCGATCGGCTGGAGTGGCTTTTAATGCAGTTTTGCAAGGGAAGCGGAGTGCTTGAGATGGCGGGGATGCAAGCCATCGAAGAAAAAAACACGTACACTGTCATCCGTCCGCTGCTGGAGTATTCAAAGGAGGAGCTGACCGGCTACCTTGATGAACATGGGTACAGATGGTACGAAGATGAGAGCAATTATGACGAGCAGTACAAGCGCAACTACTTCCGCAGCCGTTTTGCCGCACCGATGCTTGAAGAGTTCAAGACCGGGATCGCCAAAAGTTTTGCATACCTCGATGAAGACCGCAACACACTCCTCGATGAGACGCCCGTGGAGCGCACAGGAGATCTCTTCTACTTTGCAACACGCCCGCAGCGGCGCGCCACCTTACGCATGGTAGACACGATCTTGAAAGCCAATGGGTTCCTTATGCGGCAAGGGGACAGAGAAGCGTTAAAAACGGAAGAGTGTATTGTTGCAGGGCGCCGTTACGTCATCGCGATCTCGGAGGAGATCACGCTTATCTGCCCCTATGAGGAGGCGGTCATGGATAAAACGTTTAAAGAGCAGTGCCGGCAGCTGAAGATCGCCCCGAAACTGCGCGGCTACCTCTTCAAAAATCCCGAAGTCTTCGAAACGCTCAGGGAGCGACTCGCCTGAACTCACTCTGCTGCGAGCTCGTGCACCTTCATTGTAAACGATGAGCGGATGAGATTGTTGTCACGGACGAAATGGATCGGGAAGTTGACCGCTACGATCCAGTCGCTTTTATTGACGCTCTCAAGGAATCCGTAAAAACTTTGCGGAGAGTCGATCTTGGAGGTTGTATTGACCTCATAGACGCTGAAACTTCCCTCGGTCTCGACCAACTCTACTTTTGAAAGCTTCAGCAGTTCAAAAAAGCCGCTGTTGTTTTTGATAAAGCGTTTCGGGTCAAACGAGTTTTCAAACGCCGTAATGACCTGCTTGTTCTCTGACTGCAGCGTCTTGAGTTTGGCAAAGGTCTCATCATGCCACTGCTGGTACTGCATCATCTCCTGGGTATGTTTCTTCTTCTCAAGACGCAGCGTACGGTACTCTTTGCCCTCGGGTATCAGAAATCCGAACGAGAAGACCAGGACGACGATCAACAGGACAAATGCGAGAAGCAGTGCATAGAGTGTCTGACGGCTGATATGAAACTTCATCTGTACTCTTCATCATCAAGGTAGTTTGTCGATACAAACCGGTACCAGCCGTTTTCAATCGGATAAAAACTGCTGTAGGTGCGGTGAAAGATCGAACGCAGCGGTGCCTGAAGCAAAAACTCGTACACCTCTTTGTTCGGCGTCACCCCGTACAGGATCAGCGCATCGTCTTTGAGTTCTGCCTGCGAAAGTGTTATACGGTCAGGTACCAGGTCAAAAAGGTTTTTAATACTCTCTTTGAGCACCGTATTGGACGTAAACACCTGTTCCGCACGGCTGACCTCCGTCTCGATAAAAACGATCTGTGTCTGCATCTGAGCAATAGACTGGTTCAGCTCCTGTGATGAAGCATCCAGGCGGGCCATATCATTTGCAAAATCGAAATTTTTATACGAAAGGAACAAATAGGTCGAAAAGAGCATAAAGAGTGTGACGCTGAAAAAGAAAAGGACCAGTTTCAGCTCACTGCTGAGCAGCTCTTTATTACGCGCTTTTGTAAAACTATACTGCATGTTCTGCCTCGCGTTTTGCCAGTTTTACGACTTCGCCTGCAAGGTCGATGTGGCGGATGACGACTTTCAAAAAGAGCTCTTCTTCCAAATAGCGTTTCATGTCATCACTCACACCGAACGCGTCTGCAATATAGACGTTTTCCACAAACTTGTTCTCATAACGTTCCTCACCGTAAAAACGCTGCAGGGCGCGCTGGATCGTCTCAAATCGTTTATAGTCGATACCGAACGCTTCGAGCGCATCCCCGCCATGTGCATCTGCGTCTTCGCCGTGTTGTTCTCTGAAATCGGATATCTCTTCGGCGAACTCATCGATATCTTCTATAGCATCAAGGTCTTCAATGCTTCCGAGGTCATCAAGCCCTTCGAGGTCGTCGATCGCATCAATATCATCGAGATGAATGCCTTCTCCCAGGCCCTCGCCTTCAAAATCAAAACTGATGTGTGTCTCTTCCTCAGGGAGTACTTCTTCAGTTTCAACATGCGCATGGTCACCAAAAAGCAGACGCCCCTCTTCAAACACCGCAATGGAAAGCTGTGACTCCTGTACCAGAACATAGAGTGAGGCCTCCGCATTGACCTTATCGGCAAAAAAATGCTCCATGACGACAAAAGGCGAAAAGATAAAATCAACTCCGAAGCTGCGATAACGGCGCTGCAGCGCATCAACTTCGGGTTTTGAGGTGTAAAGCATCCAGCCTTTGTCATGACAGAGTGTCAATGCCGTAGAGAGGTCCGTATATGCCTCTGCCTCTTTTTCGCTGCAGACGGGGATGGCCCCCTGCGACTCGGCAGGGTTCAGACAGGCGATGTAATACAGAGGAGTCTCGGAGAGGTTGCTTTCAATGAAGTTGACCATCGCTTCGGAAACAGCAGTCGTCTCAAACGTCTCTTTTTTACTTTGAACGACTTCATTGCCTTTCGTCAAAGCGACAGACACAGCTGTCTCATGCGGCGTGACAACGATCCCGACAAATACTTTCAGATAGAGGCGTTCAATCACCTTGCTTAGTCTCATGGACTCCCTTGCATAACGGATGCGACTTCATATAGTTGTCAAGTTTGATGGCGCTTCCCAGCTTTGTATATATCTGTGTAGTAGCCATCGAAGCATGCCCTAACAATTCACTAACATCGGCAATTCGTGCACTGTTGTTTAACAGTGCTGTCGCATACGAATGACGCAACTGGTGCGGTGTCGCTTTGATGCCAACAGTTTTAAACCGTTTCATAAGTATATATCTTAAACTATTTTCGCTTAATCTATCTCCATCTCTCTCTAAAAGGAACTGCTTTGGGGATGCCTCGGCAATGTAATGCCCAAGCAGCTTTTCCGTCTGTCCGATCACGGGGATCTCGCGTTCCTTGTTTCCCTTGCCCCGGACACGCACCCATTCGGAAGTGATATCTTCCAGTCGCAGCGACGCCAGTTCGGAAATACGCAGTCCCAGGGTGTAAAGCATCATGATCACAACGGCTTCTTCCGTTGTCGCACCCCGAAGTGCCGCTTCGATGTGTTCATGGGGAATCGGTTTGGGAAGTGTTTTGGGGACTTTTATACTCTCATCTGCCGCCAACTCGACTGTTTCGCCGCGATCGCGCAAAAAATCGACAAACGAACGCACTGCACTGAGTTTTTTGGAGATTGTTTTCGGTTTTTGCGATGCGATTTTCAAACGCAGGGGCATAAGGTTGAAGCGGCTGCCTGCCGCCGTTGTCTCAACCTCCATCAAGGCGATGGCTTCGCGCAGCGCCTCGTCATAACTTTTTACCGTCAGCTCTGAGTATCCGCGTATCTGCTGGAGATAATCGAGGAAATCGAGCTTATAGTGTTTCAGTGACTTTTTCATGAAGCTGTACAAACTGCTCGTAGTAGTAACGGCTCTCCTGTACCAACTCCTCATCAGTCAGTACCGTCGGAGAGATCTTGACATAGGAGTCTATCATGATCTCGCATATCAGTTTTATCTTGGAGCGGTCCGCTTCGCTGATGGATGCCGCTTCTGCAAGGGATGAGATATCCTTCATATACTTTTTCGCCTCGGCGATGTAGTCTACAAAGAGCAGAGCCGTCTGTGACTGCGTCATTATAGTCGCGGCCATACGGTTATAGCTGTCGAGTTCAAAAGCTTCTTTTGCCAGTTTATGGGCGCTTTTGTACTCCCCGATCGCGTAGTAGAACTTCGCTTCTATTGAGCGCTCGTACGACGGGTTGAATGCGGAGTATACCCCCATCAGCACCAACAGTCCGACACTGATTCCGATCCAGGTTTTAGAGAGCATGTTCCATCAACTTTGTTTTTATAAGCGTACGTGCCGCTTCTTTTTCCATACCGTCGAGATAGATCGGCTCACTGGCATAAAAGGTGAGCGTCCCGAAAGGCTTGGGGATCATAAACCGGTCCCAACTCCCCAGCTGCCAATAAGCCGAAGGGACACAGTGGTATACGACTACGGGCCGTTTGGTCTTCTGCGCCATCACTATCACACCGTCTGCCACTTCATGACGCGGCCCTTTCGGACCATCTGGCGTGATACCGATATCATACCCCTCTTTCAGGTAACGGATCGCCTGTATCAAGACCTTGGCGGCATTGCTTCGGCTGGAGCCGTGAATCGTCCCCAGTGAAAAATAGCGCATGACCCCTGCCAACAGTTTACCATCAAAATGGTCGCTTATCAGCAACTTTATATGTTGTTTCTTTCGGGTTTTTGCATAGAGGTAGGACTGCATCAGCAGATTGTCGTGCCAAAAGGCAAGGATAACCGGCTCTTCGGGAATCTGCTCGGGCAGGTGGAACTTTTTCCTGCAGCTTAGGTAGAGCAGGCGGATAATCAGACTGCCCACAAGCGGGATGAACGCCAATGCAAGTGCGCGCAACAGACGTTTACGCAACGATCTCTCCCGATAGCGACTGTCTGCCGGCGTGTGTGATCTCAACCTTCTGGAAGGTTCCCAGCAGCTCTTCGCTGCCTTTGACTTTGATCAGCATGTTGTTGTCGCTTCGGCCTGCGACGAAACCGTCGGCGCGAAGCTCTTCGAAGTAGACTTCGTACACACGTCCCTCATGCTTTTGCATGATCTCATCAAGGATCTCGTCATGCAGATCCTGTAAAGTAGTCAGGCGCGCCGATGCGACCTGCGGGTCGACGACATTCGTATACTCCGCGGCTTCGGTATGCGGGCGCGGCGAATATTTAAAGCTGAAGACCTGCTCGAAACGTACTGCGCGCATCACCTCCAGCGTCTCTTCGAAGTCCGCGTCGCTTTCGCCCGGGAACGCGACGATGATGTCCGTGCTGATGCTTACATCCGGTACCATCTCCCGCAGTTTCGCGGCACGGTTGAGAAACCACTCTTTGGTATAGCCGCGTTTCATCGCCTTGAGCAGTTCGGTCGATCCGCTCTGCAGAGGCATATGCATCGTCTTGCATATTTTGGGATTGTTCGCAAACTCTTCAAGGAACTCATCGTCCATATGCAGCGGATGCGGCGATGTGAAACGTATACGCTTGAGACCCTCTACCGCGCTTACCCGGCGCAGCAGCTCTGTAAAGTTTACTTTTTCATGATCACCTGAAAAACGGCGGCCGTAGTTGTTGACGTTCTGGCCCAGCAAAAAGACCTCTTTCGCACCGCTCTGTACCGCTTTTCGCGCTTCCTGGACGATCAGGTCCGCAGGAATGGAGATCTCGTCTCCGCGCGTCTTGGGAACGATACAGAACGTACACTGCTTATCACACCCGATAGAGATGTTGATATATGCTTTATACGGCGATGAACGGAAATCTTTGAACGCGAACTGTGACTCGTCATAATTGATCTCCGTCTCCACTGCCTTGTCACGGTGAAGCACCTCGGTGATCTTTGAGACGTTCCGTGCGCCCAGGACAAAATTGACGTAAGGCGCTTTTTTGATGATCTCTTTGCCCAGGTGCGAAGCCGTACATCCGCAGACGCCGATCTTGGCCCCGGTTTTTTTCTTTTTGTTAAACGCTCCCAGTTCGGAGAAGAGCTTATGTACCGGTTTTTCGCGTACAGAGCAGGTATTGATGAGGATCAGGTCCGCTTCGTCTGCCTGCGACGTAAGGACATAATCCTCTTTATCGCTCAGCTCGGCGATCATATGTTCGGTATCGCGCACATTCATGGCGCAACCCAGTGTTTCGATGAAGAGTTTTTTACTCATAGGTGTCAGTATTGCGCAGCAGGTTACAGAATGTGTACTTCGTACATATACTCATTGTCTGCCAAGCCGTAACGGACTTCACGCATATAGAAGCTTTTTCCCTGCTCTTCAAAGTGGTCCTGAAGTGCCAACAGGTCTTTATGAGAGTTCTCACGGTCGAAATAGATGATAGTCGATCCCTCTTTGGCGACCATATCCTCGATCTTTTTCACATCAAGCTTTTTCGGTTTTGCATTATGTTCTGCACGTGCAGTTTTCAATTCCATTGTGTTCCCTTTATCTCTAAAATTCATAATTCGTTTATTTGAAAGTATTGCATTATATCTTCAATTCAATAAATATCCCATTAAGCGATAATTATGTATAATATCAACCTTCATAAAAAACATCCATAAACAAAACATTTTTTTATGAACGAACGCCTCTCAAAAAGGGATAATTATGGAAAAAATTTTAGATATTATTGAAGCTATAGCCCATGAAAAGGGTCTTAAACCAGAAAGTGTCACCGAGGCACTGAAAACAGCATTTATTCAGACCGCAAAGCGTGTCATCAACGAAGATTATGCGTATGAAGCAGAGATCGACGAAGAGACCCGCGCTATGTGCGTCTACCAATCCATCACCGTCGTCAGCGATGATGACGAGCGTCTCCAGGGTGAAGAGAAAGAGGCGTACATGTCTCTCACCGATGCCAAAGAGTTTGATGATGACGCGGAAATCGACGACAAACTCCAGAGTGAAGTGAGCATTGAGGCGCACGGGCGTACAGCTGCAAGCGTACTTCACCGCGAGATCGAATACCACATCCAGCGCCTTGTCGAAGATGAGCTCTACAACAAATACAAAGAGAAAATAGGCACCATCGTCTCCGGTCGTGTCACACGTGTAGACGGCCATCAAAACACCTACATCGAGATGGACGAGATCCGCGCGGTACTGCCTATGAAAAGCCGTATCAAGGGCGAAATATTCAAAGTGGGCGACGTTGTCAAAGCGGTAGTCCGACGTGTCAACATCGACAAGGTGAACGGCATCCAGATTGAACTTTCGCGTACCTCGCCGAAATTCCTTGAAGAACTTCTTGCCCTTGAAGTACCTGAGATTCATGACGGTATGGTCGTCATCGAGAAGAGTGCCCGTATCCCGGGCGAACGTGCGAAGATCGCGCTCTTCTCCACCCATCCGCAGGTAGACCCGGTCGGTGCTACCGTCGGTGTCAAGGGTGTACGCATCAACGCCGTCAGCGATGAACTCATGGGCGAGAACATCGACTGTATCGAATACACATCCGTACCGGAACTCTTTATCGCACGTGTCATGAGTCCGGCGATCATCAGCTCGGTCGTCATCGAAGAGAGCGGCGACGAAGAGGATGAAAACGCAGAGAAAAAAGCGATCGTCACCCTTCCGAGCGATCAGAAGTCAAAAGCGATCGGTAAAAGCGGCATCAACATCCGTCTAGCTTCCATGCTCACGGGCTATACGATCGAACTTGTCGAGCAAGAGGGTACGAGTACCTCTGCTGATGGTACGATCGAAGAGAAAAAAGAGGGTGTCGCTTCGCTTGAAGCGCTCTTCAGCAACTAAACAGTTTTTCAGATCTGCACGCGGGCTTTACGCCCGCTGCACCCTACTTCTTCATAAACGGGTTCAGCTTTAACAGCAGCATATCCGCCAGCACATTCCCCAGCAACGTCAAAAATGCCGTTATCATCAATATACCCATGATGACCGGATAGTCACGGCTTAGAGCACTCATAAAGAAGAGCTGCCCCATCCCCTCTATACCGAAGATCGCTTCGAGTATGACACTCCCGCCAATAAGTCCGGGCAGCGAAAGGCCCAGAAGTGTAATGACCGGCGGAAGCAGGTTGGGGAAGATGTAGCGCCGCATCAGGATACGGTCACTCAGGCCGCGCGAACGGGCAAAAAAGTAGTAATCGCTTTTAAGTATCTCCAGCGTCAGCGAGCGTATATAGACGATCATACTGCCAAGGCTGACAAAGACCATCACCCCGATCGGCAATATCAGATGCCACGCCATGTCCGTGTAGTACCAAACCCCCTCTTTTGGTTCGAGAGAGTGCACTCCCGCAATGGGAAACCACTCCAGTTCGACACTGAAGAAGAGGATAAGCAGCAGTGCAAGATAGTATGAAGGCATGGCAAATGAGACCAGCGCCAGCTGGCGTATAGCGAGGTCACTGCGCTTTTCAAACGCAAATGCCGCCTTGATGCCAAGATAGACAGCAATCGCGAACACCAGTATCAACGATACGATGTTCATGATAAGCGTGATCTCAATGCGTTTGGCGATAACGTCGATGACCTGTTCGCCGCTTACGAAAGAGATACCGAAGTTAAGCGTAGCAAGGTTGCCTATCCAGCTGACATACTGTTCAAGCAGCGGCTTATCCAGTCCGTAAACAGCCTTGAGCTGTGCCATCGACTCCTCTGTCATGTTCGGATTCAGCTCACCTGCGGTAAAAAAACTGTTGGGTGCGGCATGGATGGCGATAAACGAGATAATGGAGATCAGAAGCAGCATCAAAAATATGTAGAGAGATCTTTTCAACAAATAGTGCATAGGCATTCCGCGTTTAAAGTGGAGCTATTATATCAGGTGTCGGTAAAAGGGAAAAGAAAAAAGAGGGTTCCGCCCGAAGGCGGAGAAGAAAACTTAACTAATCCTGGATTAGAAGTTTGCAGTCAGGTAAACCTGAACAGTGTTATATGCTTGACCATTAAGGCTAGCATCTAGATTCTGATCTTCTGCATCAGTGTTAACATAAGCCAATGTAGCATTGACCGGGCCAACAGGCATAGTAGCAGTTACAGTAACCTCTTGAAGGTCATTGTTACCAGCTGCAGTAGCCTGGTCAGCCTGAGTGAAGTAGAGACCGAAGTCAGCGACATCTTTAACAGCGTACTCAGCCGTTACGTTGATAGTTTGTGTATCAGCAGCGCCAACGTAACCGTAGTTCCACCATGCTTCTGTATACAGTTTAGACTGGCCAGATGCTGCGAGGTTGCTACCTACGTTGAACGGAAGAGCATCTTCAGCTGTCTGAGAGAATGCTGCAGAAACAGAGAGTGCATCCATACCGTAACCAACTTTCAGTGCGTATGCGTTAACAGTCTCACCGCTTACAGCTTCAGCATCAACAGATGTATACTGTGCACCAAGGTCAAGACCAAGGTCTGCTAGAGAGTAATCAGCCTGAAGCCAGAAAGCCTGAGCTGCACGTGTAACGTCATAGTACCATGCCTGAACAGTCAATGGCTTGTACGAGTTATTTACTACCGCTGCTGCGTATGCACCGTCAACCATGAACGTACGGAATTTACCGTTAGTATCAACTACACCGGCACCATCATTGGTTTTACCAACCCATGCACCGACCAGAGTCGTATCAGGCAGATCAGTGTTGATAAGAACAGCTGCTTCAAATGTATTTGAAGAAAGAGCCCATGTTTCAGAGAAAAGCAGTGGTGTGTCAAGTTCCATACGGCCTAGTTTAGCAGTAGTGTTGCCAGCAGATGCTGCAATCCATGCTTCACTCATC
>JBFEWT010000206.1:0-2384 GCA_041546225.1 Sulfurimonadaceae bacterium | reverse complement strand
CTCAAGTGAAGCGGCAAGCTGTTGTGACAGGTTGCTCTCTTTTCCGATGATTACTGTTTTCAATGCATCACCCGCTTCAGATCTTCAGCCTGTATACTTTTGCCGAAGGGTCCATGACAACAGGCTCAAAGAGGCGTCTGTCATAATTCTCCAGGATGAAAAGCTGCACATAGGTGGAGTTGTAAATGACTTCATCCATCAGCAGCATGGTTTTATAGTCGCTCATGTAGACTGCATAGATGGACGCACCATCGCGCAGTTTTTGGCTCTGGACTCTGAGTTTCCCCGCTTGATCGTAGCTTGTCACGACAAAGCTGTCCATCGGGACGACCTGGTTGTTGAAGATGAGCGTTCCCTCTTTTTTATTGATCGCCACCCCATTGCCCAATGTGATCATCTCCCCGGTATCGCGCATGGAAGTCGTTCGATACATAAACGGTTTGCTGGTCGCTCTGCCTGTTGTCAGGTCAATATTGCTGAAGTAGCCGACAGTCGGGAAGATCTCGAGCATCCTGTAGGGAAGAAAATAGTAGATCTCGCGCGTTTTTTCCGGAAGAGCGATCTCCTCAGGCGTTAAGAACTCAAGGAAGATGTTTGGGTCTTCGTAGTTGTACTGTTTCATCATGTCGGGCATGAATGCAAGCGGTTTACCCCAATTCGCCTCTTTGTATTCGACATTGAGACGGGACATGACAGCTGATGTCTGTTGCGGTTTTACCAGGGCGTAGCTGACAGGGAAGTTTGCCTTGCCCTGATGCTGCGCACCGTCGATCATGGTTTTTACACCCCCGTAGTAACGAATGGGAAAACCGTAATCCCACCAGGCAATTGCATAGTCTCTGTCTGAGGCTATGGAGTTAAGCTTATCCAGTACTTTGACTTCGGAGTTGTTCATCACAGTCGGTACTTTATAGCCGATAATGTGGGTGATATTCGGCAGCAAGACCAAGGCGGTGGTCAGCGTGATAAAAAGGTATTTAAGAGCTGATTTTTTTGTTCCCTCAAAGGCGTTCCCCAGATAGGTGGCAGCCAGAAGGATAAAGAAAGCGGCTCCAAGGGCGCTTACAGGAACGGCATAGACGGTAAAGCGAAGACCGCCGAAGAGCGCCATATAGCCAAGCCCCAGCAGCGGCAGTCCCAGCAGCATTACCGGATAGCGCAGTATCAGCAGCAGATAGCCGATCGCAGAGAGGATAAAGGTGGCAGTATGCCCGCTGATGCGGTTGGCAAACGTCTCAAAAGGGATCTGCCCCGCTTCGCGGACGGTCTGCATGACATTGAAGTACTGCAGCGCGTGTCCGGATGCTGCCGAGACGGTATCACGGAAGAGATAGCCTTTTATCTGGTGCCATATCGGGTCAAAACCGCCTGTGGCAAAGAATATTAGAGAAGCGACTCCAAGCAGTGCCCCGATAATCGCCCCGTTGACACGCTCTTTATAGGTATGAAACACTCCGAAAAGGATAACGGAAAGGATCAGCTTGAGATAGATGGGCATCGTAATGTTTGCGATAACCATAAAGAGCAGCAGTTTGTAGAAGAAAAGGTTTTTACGATCAAAAAACAGGGTGTACGCTGCCAGCATTCCTATCATGGCAAAATGGAGCGAATAGCTCTGTGCATACCACCACTGGTAGGCGATCATCGTCAAAGTGGTGAAGAGCAGGTAGCGGTTTCTGTTCTGCTGTACGGCAAGGATAACAGACCAGAGTACGAATGTCGGCAGAACGATGGTAAGCATATCGGTATCGTAATAGCCGGTCATCGTACGGTTGTAATAGCTCCAGGTTATTCCCGCCAGCAGTGCGGCTATGAAGCCGAGAAGATCCTGTTTGAGGGCCCTGGCGATAAGCATGACGGGAACAACCAGCAGCGAACCGAGCATCGCTGGCATAAACAGAATGATGCTCTCAAAGCTCAATGGCAGTATGGCCGCAAAAAAGGCGGTCATGAGTGACGGGGCACTGGTGACGGGAGAGAGGCCGTTATGTGCGGCACCGGAGAGTATGTCCCTGGCACCTTCGGCGTAGTAGTAACCGTCATTGGTATTGATCATCAGCTGACCGTTCCAGAAGAAACTCTCTACATCGCTGAACTGTCCGACCCATATCATGCGGATAGCGACGCTGAAGAGGTATGCTGCCAGCATCATGATCATGAAGATCCGAAGCGGGTAGTGCGACTCTCCCGGATTTAAATACTCTTTAAATTTATTCATCGTACCGCCTGTTTGAATTTATGTACAAAATGCCAAAGTGTTGCAGGAAAGAGTGTAAGCGTATATAAGAGTGCATAGGTGAGACTTGCTGACCTGTAAGGTGCCAGCAGTTCTCTGGCTTCGTGCATATTTCCTCTGCTTATACTGTACCGTGCTTTATAGTATG
>JBFEWT010000204.1:0-2433 GCA_041546225.1 Sulfurimonadaceae bacterium | reverse complement strand
GACGAAGAGACGGTTCATAAACGCTCAACGAAGGAAGCGAGGATATCGCGTTTGTTACCGCCGAAGTTAATGGAGAGTTTGAACTCGCGTCCCGCCTTGCTGACACCGGCAACACGTCCGGCGCCGAAGATCTTGTGGCGGACGAGGTCCCCTTTTTTAAATGCCGTGTTCTTCTCAAGTTTGAGCGAACCTTCGCAGAGGCCCGCTTCATTGAAGAAGCGGCTTTTTTGCAGGTCGGTACGGCGCCCTTTATAGAAGCGGCTGTCCACATGCGAAAGTGTCAGTGTGTCTTTGGCCCGGGTGAACGAGACATAACCCAGACGGCGTTCCTCTTCGAGGTCGCTGCCGTCACCGATGAGCGGCAGGAAGCCCTCTTCTAGACCGATGACGAAGAGGTGTTCAAACTCAAGCCCCTTGGCGGCGTGGATACTCATGATGTAGATGCTTTCGCCCTCTACCTGGTCCTGTTCGCTCTGGAGTGTCAGTTCGTTCAGGAACTCGTCCATGGAGGCTTCGGGGTTCTGTTTGACAAAATCGCGGAAGAGCCCGTAAAACTCGTCGATGTTGTAGATGCGCTCCTGCTCATCGGGTGTGTTCTTGTAGATGTCTTTGATCTTGAAGGTCTCTTCGAGCGAGTCGATGAAGGTATACATAGAGTGCTCGGCCACCTCGCGCTGCGCTTTGAGGTCTTTGATAAATCTCTTGAGCGTCTGGGCGTTTTTCTTGCGTATCAGCGCTTCGAGCTCTTCGAGTGTCGAGCTGTCGATGAAGTCGAACATGGAGACTTCGCGCTGGATCGAAGCGAGTTCGATCTTTTCGATGGTCGCTTTTCCAAGACCGCGTTTTGGTTTGTTGATGATGCGTTTGATGGAGAAGTTGTCGTGATGGTTGGTGATGACACGCAGGTAGCTTATGAGGTCTTTGACCTCCGCACGGTCGTAAAAGCGCAGGCCGCCGACGAGTTTATAGGCGATGCCGCCGCGGTTAAGACCGTCTTCGAGTGAACGGCTCAGGGCATTGATGCGGTAGAGTACGGCGATCTCGTTGGGGCGGACACCGCTTTCGATGAGCTTGTTGATCTTGTTGGCGATCTTTTTGGACTCTTCGTTCTCATCAGAGGAGTTGATGACGGCGACATCTTCCCCTTTCCCGCGTGTGGCGATGAGGGTTTTGCCCATACGGCCGCGGTTGTGCTCAATGAGGGCGTTGGCGACTTTCAGGATCGGTTCGGTCGAGCGGTAGTTGTGCTCGAGTTTGACGACGTTGACGTCCTTGAAGTCCTGATCAAACTCGAGGATGTTGCGCACATGCGCCCCGCGCCAGCCGTAGATGCTCTGGTCGTCGTCACCGACGACACAGAGGTTGTTGTGGGTGGTGCAGAGTTTTTGCAGCAGACGCAGCTGAAGTTCGTTGGTATCCTGATATTCGTCGATCATGATGTATTGGTACTTTTCGCTCGTTTCGCGCGCAAGCGATTCGTTCTCGTCGAGCAGCCTGAACGTAAGTGCGAGCAGGTCGTCAAAATCGACGAGGTTGTTTTCCAGCAGGTACGCTTCGTACTCTTCGTAGATCTTGGCGATCTGCTGATAGTTTTTCAGCTCTGCCTGCGCATACGCTTCCTGGGGAGTTATGAGCGAGTTTTTGTAGCGTGATATCTCGCTGGCGATCAGCGGGAGCGGAAGCTCGGAGTTGATCTTTTTGATGATGCGTTTTTTGTCGTCGGTGTCGATGACGACAAAATTGTTTTCGCGCCCAAGCAGGTGAATATGAAATTTCAGAAAAAGCAGACCGAACTTATGAAAGGTGCACAGCAGCGGCGGATAGCTCGTCGGCGCGATCAGCGAGAGTGCGCGTTCGCGCATCTCTTTGGCCGCCTTGTTGGTAAAGGTAAGCGTGAGTGTCTGGCTCGGCGGTATGCCGACGGTATCGAGCATATAGGCAAGACGTGACGTGATGGTCTTGGTCTTGCCGCTTCCCGCACCGGCGAGAATGAGCAACGGTCCGTCAATTTGTTTGACGGCACTGCCTTGCGCTTCGTTAAGGGAGTTGAAAATCTTTTCCATTGTGTACTACTGCATGATTATTTTGATCTATATAGATTATAGTATAGCGAAAATCTTGTAAATTATTACAGAACTATTGCAATGAGTATAATTTTGAGTTATAATTTTGGTATTTATTTAACTTATAGGAATTATTATGCTGAAAGATTTTGCAAAATTACAAACATTTTTGACGGTGGTAAAAGAGAAGAGCTTTTCGAAGGCATCGGCGAAACTCGGTATTTCACAGCCTGCAGTAACGCAGCAGATCAAATTTATCGAAGAATATCTTGATACGAAAATCGTCGAACGCAAAAAAAACGGTATTAAACTGACGAAAGAGGGTGAAGACCTTTACCGAATCGCTACGAGACTTGACAAGGCGATCACT
>JBFEWT010000046.1:0-15199 GCA_041546225.1 Sulfurimonadaceae bacterium | reverse complement strand
CGGCGAACAGTTCAAGAACTGGACGACGATAGAGCAGATCCTTGACGGTCTGTTCGAGAACCGTTTCAACCGAAAGTCGCTTCTCATCGCATTCGGCGGCGGCGTTATCGGCGACATGACGGGTTTCGCGGCGAGCATCTATCAGCGCGGTATCGACTTCATACAGGTGCCTACGACGCTGCTGAGCCAGGTCGACGCGAGTGTCGGCGGCAAGACCGGCATCAATAACCGTTACGGCAAGAACCTCGTAGGGGCGTTCCACCAGCCCAAAGCGGTCTACATCGACCCTTCGTTTCTGAGCACGCTGCCAAAACGCGAATTCGGCGCGGGCGTGGCAGAAGTGGTCAAGATGGCCGTAACCTTCAACAAAGAGTTCTTCGAGTGGCTTGAGCAGGCCGACTTGAGCGACCCGAAACAGTTGCAAGAGGCGATCATGCACTCTGTCCGGACCAAAGCAGGCGTCGTCGCACAGGATGAAAAAGAGCGCGGTCTGCGCGCGGCGCTTAACTATGGCCACACCTTCGGCCATGTCATCGAGAACGAGACGAACTACAGCACCTACCTGCACGGCGAGTCTGTCGCCATCGGCATGGTGATGGCCAACGAAGTCGCCGTGGAGCTGGGCTGGATGAGCGCGGATGAAGCGGGGCGCGTCAAAGCGCTTCTGCAAAAGCACGGCCTTCCGGTCAGCTACGATATCAAAGATGTCGAGAAGTTCTACGAAGCGTTCTATCTCGACAAGAAGAGTTCGGACTCCGCCATCACCTTCATCATCCCCAAAGGGATCGGCGGGGTGGAGATGAGCGATGCGATCGATCCGGCACTCATCAAAAGCGTTTTGGCGCGCTATCAGGAGCAGTAGTGCGGAATTTACTCTTTTTACTACTTGCCGTTGTCGCGCTGGCGCAGGAGCCTGCGGCGACCAAAGATGCAAATGTCACATCCGCATTGGTCGAGAGTGAACGCAACAAGCTTATTGTCCAATACCGCGAAGAGATCTCCGATATCGACTCGCAGCTCTCAACGGACAGCCTCTGGATCAAAAGCTACAGCTCCTACCTGACCTACCTCGATGTGCGCCAAAACCTTAACATGCTGCAAAAGAAGATCGCGCAGCTCTCCAAGAAACGCGGCCTGAGTGTTGAAGAGCGTGACGAGATAGCGGCTTTGCGCGACAAGGAGAAGATCCTTACCGAGCAGGTAGCGCTGCTCAAAGGCGAGGGCACAACACCTTTCGCCTCCCTGCTCAAGCCTGAAGAGGTCGGCGAACTTCCGTCCATCGCCAACCCCTTCGATATCTTTACGGGCATGTCCTTCATCAAAACGCTCGATGAGCAGTACAGTGACTATATCGTCCGTATGGATGAGCTTTACGAGATCGTACTGCTGCTGCAAAAAAAGGCGAAGATCTACAAAGACCTCGATGTCGTAGACAACAGCCGTGTCTATACGCAGGAGCTCGATGACGCGCTTAAAAAGCTCGACCGCTTCGAAACGGCCCTCAACACCGTGCAAACAGCGGCAGAGGTATATGAGAAACGCATCGAAGAGATAGAGCTCAGTGTCAACAACAAGATAAAAGACCAGCTGCTCAAGCTCTTCAACATCGGTATCATCATCCTGGTGCTCTTTGTCATCTTCTTCCTCATCAAGCTGCTGGTCAAGAAGTACATCACCGACAACGAACGCTTCTATATGGCGAACAAGATCATTACCTTTATCAATGTCACCATCGTCATACTGGTCATCTTCTTCAACTATATCGAGAACGTCGGCTACTTCGTAACGGTGCTTGGTTTCGCATCTGCGGGTATCGCCATTGCGATGAAAGACTGGTTCATGAGTATCCTGGGCTGGCTGGTCATCGTACTGGGCGGTTCCATCCATGTCGGCGACCGCGTCCGTTTTGTGAAAGACGGTATAGAGTATGTCGGTGACGTCCTCGACATCTCCCTGCTGCGCATTACGGTGATGGAAGATGTCACGCTGGTCACCTACATGACCAACCGCCGTGCGGGACGCGTCGTCTTCGTACCGAACAACTACATCTTTACCTCTATGGTCGCAAACTACTCGCATGCGTCGCTTAAAACGGTCTGGGACGGTATCGACGTGACCATCACCTTCGATTCCAACCACAAAAAAGCGACCCACCTTGCCAAAGAGATCTGCCGCAAGTACTCCAAGGGCTACACGGACATCACGCGTAAACAGCTCAACAAGCTGCGCGACCGCTACAGCCTGAAAAACACCAATGTCGAACCGCGCATCTTTACCTTTATAGAACCCAACGGTATTCAGGTGAGTGCGTGGTACCTGACCAACGCCTATGCGACGCTTACGCTGCGCAGCGCCATCTCCACGGATATCATCGACGCGTTCAACGCCGAAGAGGACATCACCATCGCGTTCCCGACGCAGAAGCTTTATGTGGACGCGGCGCCCAAGCAGATGCCTTCAAGCGAGCCGGAGCCGATATGAAGCAAAAAGTCTACTTCAAGACCTTCGGCTGCCGTACAAACGTCTTCGATTCGCAGGTGATGATGAGCCGTCTGAAAGACTTCGACATCACCCTTGACGAGGCAGAAGCCGATGTGATCATCGTCAACTCCTGTACCGTCACCAACAGTGCCGACAGCGGCGTACGCGGCTACATCAACCAGGTCGAGAAAGCGGGCAAAGCCAAGGTGTTCCTGACAGGCTGCGGTGCGCACACCAAAGGCGAGTCGCTTTTTGGGCAGGATAAGGTATTCGGCGTCTTCGGACAGGGCGAAAAAGAGAAGATCAACACGCTCCTGCAGCAGGATACGCGCTTTTACGAGCTCGGCGACCTGAACCACATCGACGACACGGTCGTGCAGGAGTTCGTCGGCAAGAGCAGGGCGTTCATCAAGATACAGGAGGGGTGCAACTTCCGCTGCAGCTACTGTATTATCCCGTTCGTGCGCGGCGACTCGCGCAGTATGGACGAAGAGAAGATACTCGAGCAGATCCGCACGCTTGCCGCCAACGGTTTCGGCGAGTTCATCCTCACGGGGACCAATGTCGGCAGTTACGGGCAGGGCGAAGGGCGCAGTATGGCAGGACTGCTCAAGCGCATGAGCCTGATACGCGGGGTGCGCCGCATCCGCATCGGTTCGATGGAGCCGATACAGGTGAACGACGAGTTCAAAGAGCTGCTTGGCGAGCCGTGGCTGGAGAAGCATCTTCACATCGCCCTGCAGCACACTTCGCCGCAGATGCTCAAGATCATGAACCGTCGCAACCGTTATGAAAGCGATCTCAAGCTTTTTGAAGAACTTGCAGAGAAAGGCTTTGCGCTGGGTACGGACTACATCGTCGGCCACCCGGGCGAGAGCGACGCGCTCTGGGCAGAGGCGTACGAGAACCTCAAGCGCCTGCCGCTGACGCATGTGCACGCCTTTACCTACTCGCAGCGCGACGGTACGCCGTCGGCGACGATGAAGCCGCAGGTCAACGGCAACGTTTCCAAGGCGCGTATGAAACAGCTGACGGAGCTGGTCGATGCGAACAACCTCGATTTCCGCAAGCGTGTGAACGTGCCGCTGGATGTCCTGGTAGAGAGCGAAAAAGAGGGCCTCTACTACGGGCTCGATCAGTTTTACAACAAAATCCTGATAAAATCAGATAAAGACCTCAGTGGTAACTGGATAGAGATTGACAGTTACGAGGTCCAAAGCGAGCAAAATTATGTGGAACTCTAGACAGAACCGTCTCATCCTTGTTATCTCGGCCGTAATGATCGTGGCGCTTTTCGTTTATGCGCTCCTGCGTGATACGGCGCAGATCGTGACATTGAACAAAGTACAGGAGCTCATCAGCGGCGAGAAAATAGAACGTGTCGTCGCCTCGGAGGAGTTCTATTATATCTACTCCTTTGAAGGGAAGTTCAAGATCGCCGCTTCGCAGGTGACGCCGACGATGTTCCAGAATACGCCGGTCGAAGTAGACAGCGGTTCGGGTGTCGCCGTCGGCCTGCTGCTGATTGTCATCATCCTTGCACTGGGTACGGCGGCGCTGCGCTGGTGGCAAAAGCGAGATACGCAGGGTTCGCAGCAGGGCCTGGGCGGCACGCTGCAAAACGCTTCAGGCCATTCACAGCCCATATCGCCGGTCAAGTCAGACGTCACCTTCAAAGATATCGGCGGCGTCAGTGACGTCAAAGAGGAGCTCGTCGAGATCATCGATTTTCTCCGCAACCCCAAGCGTTACCGCAACTTCGGTGCACGCATGCCGCGCGGTGTCCTGCTGGTGGGTCCTCCGGGCGTAGGCAAGACGATGATCGCCAAAGCGGTGGCCGCAGAAGCAGGCGTACCGTTCTTCTACCAGAGCGGTGCATCGTTCGTACAGATCTATGTCGGTATGGGTGCAAAGCGTGTCCATGACCTTTTTGCCGCGGCCCAGGCGAACACCCCTTCCATCATCTTTATCGACGAGATCGATGCGGTAGGTAAAAAACGCGACGGCAACAGCAACGACGAACGCGAAGCGACGCTTAACCAGCTCCTGACGGAGATGGACGGTTTCCAAGACAGCAGCGGCGTCATCGTCGTTGCGGCGACGAACAAGATAGAGGTGCTTGACGAAGCGCTTCTTCGCGCGGGACGTTTCGACCGGCGTGTTTTCGTAGAACTGCCGACACCCAAAGAGCGCGAGTCGATCATCTCCAAATACCTGCAGCATATACCGCACAACGTCAATAGCGAAGAGATCGCGAAGATGACGGTCGGCTTTAACGGCGCGTCACTGGCGGCACTGGTCAACGAAGCGGCACTGCTCTCACTGCGTTCGAATGACATGCAGGTGACCATGACACACTTCGACCAGGTCAAAGACAAGGTGATGCTGGGCAAGAAGAAGATACCGGTACTCAGCGATGAGCAGAAGAGCTACCGCGCGCGTTACCAGGCAGGAAAAGCAGTGGTGGCGCAGTGGTTCCGCATCCCTTTTGAAAAGGTGACGATCGTGGGCGATGCATTCCAGAACCTCGACAGCGGTACACTGCTCAAGCATGAACTTGAAGCACGTGTAAAACTGCTTCTGGCCGGTATGGCGGCGTGTGAGATCCACTTCAACGAACACGGCTCCAATGCATCATGCGATATCGATGAAGCACGCGCGCTGGTCATTAGGATGCTCGACAAATATGCCATGGGCGACTCGCTTGTCTCTGCCGAAAACGAGAAGGGCGAAACACTTGACAGGCTCTACGGTGAGACCAGGGCACTGCTTGTCAGTCTCGAAGGTATCGTTGCAGAGGTGGAGAGAGGGCTGCTTCAAAATGAGAGCGTGACAAAAGAGGAGATCGAAGAACTTGTCAACAAGGTTTTATAGCGGTTTTTCGCTGCGTAATGACGCAGATTTCTTTCAAACGTATCGTGTCGATACGCACTATAGCGTTTCAGGTTTCAGCTACGGGGCGATCAAAGCCGCGGAATATGCTGCTTCGGCCAATGAACGTATTGACCTGCTGCAGCTTTTCTCTCCGGCATTCTTTCAAAACCGGCCCGAGAAGTTCCGGCGTCTGCAGATGATGGCGTTTAAAAAAGACGCCGACGCCTACATCAAACAGTTTCGTACCAACTGTTTTGCGCCGCATGCACAGCAGGGTGTTGATGAGGGCAACAGCTGTGAAGCGTCCCTGCAGGAGCTGCTTTACTACGAGTGGAAACCTGCACTTTTACACGCCATTGCTGCCAAAGGGATAAAAATAGAGGTCTATCTGGGTACGGAAGACAGGATTATCGATGCAAAAGCCGCGCGGGAGTTTTTTCTGCCCTATGCGACGGTCTATACCATTTCAAATGCGAACCATTTTTTACAACAGGAGAGTCAAACGTGAGCGAAAAAGTCAAAATAGGGGTGATCACCGCCTCGGACCGCGCCAGTGCGGGTATCTATGAAGATATCTCGGGTGTGGCCATTCAGGATACGATGAAAGCGTATCTGCGCAACGATTTTGAGATCGTCTACCGCTGTATTCCCGATATGCAGACGACCATCGAAGAGACGATGATCGAGCTGTGTGATGATGAAGGGTGCTGCCTGATCGTGACAACAGGCGGCACCGGGCCGGCAAAACGCGATGTGACGCCCGAAGCGACGGAAAACGTCTGTGAGAAGATGATGCCGGGCTTCGGCGAGCAGATGCGCGCGGTGAGCCTGCAGTATGTCCCTACGGCGATCCTGTCGCGTCAGACGGCGGGTATCCGCGGCAAGTCGCTCATCATCAACCTGCCGGGAAAACCAAAGTCCATACGCGAATGTCTTGATGCGGTCTTCCCGGCAGTGCCGTACTGCATCGACCTGCTTGAAGGCCCCTATCTTGAGTGTAATGAAGAGGTGATAAAAGCCTTCCGTCCCAAAGCGAAATAGATGCATGAAAAGGAAAGAGAGATGAGAAAAAAGCCCGATTTTGAGAGAAGGCACCGACCTGACAGACTGCACCGGACACCGGCAAGGCTCGACTTTATCCAGAGTGCGACGGGCTTGTTCCTCGCCCTGTTCATGTGGCTGCATATGTTCTTCGTCTCGACCATCCTTCTGGGCAAGGATGTCATGTACAGTGTCACGCGCTTTTTTGAGGGTTACTATTTCTTCGGTGAGTCCTATCCGGGCATCGTTACCGTAGCCGTCGGTATCATCTTTTTCATCTTTATCGTCCATGCCGCGGTCGCGATGCGCAAGTTCCCAGCGGACTACAAGCAGTACAAGATCATGAAAGACCACACGAGACGCTTCAAACATGCCGATACGACGATGTGGTTCTGGCAGGTCTTTACCGGTTTTGCCATGTTTTTCCTCGGTTCGGTGCATCTGTACATCATGATGACAAATCCCGACCAGATCGGGCCGTATGCTTCTGCTGACCGCGTCGTCAGCGAATGGATGTGGCCGCTGTATATCATGCTGCTCCTTGCCGTAGAGTTCCACGGTACCATCGGCCTCTACCGACTTGCACTCAAGTGGGGCTGGTTTGAGGGCAAAGACGCTAAAAAGAGCCGCATCAGACTGCGCCGTTTTAAATACGCTATTACCGCATTTTTCCTCACGCTGGGGCTCTTGACGCTCGCGGCGTATATAAAGATCGGTATTGAACACAAAGACAAAGCCGGCGAACGCTATCATCCGACGGTACAGGTAACACAGGGAGGCGCATCATGAACATTATCTATACAGACGTACTCGTCATAGGCGGCGGTCTTGCGGGACTGCGTGTTGCTACAGGTGTAAAGGAGCGTTCCCACAGTGTTATTGTCCTCACTTTGGTACCGCCGAAACGTTCACACTCTGCCGCTGCACAGGGCGGTATGCAGGCAAGCCTCGGCAATGCGATGATGGGCGAGGGCGATAACGAGGATGTACACTTCGAAGATACGGTCAAGGGAAGCGACTGGGGTGCAGACCAGAAAGTCGCCCGCATGTTCGTCAACACGGCACCTAAAGCGATACGCGAGCTGACAGGCTGGGGCGTGCCGTGGAGCCGTGTCAAAAAAGGCGATCACGCTGCGGTCATCAATGCCGAACACGTGACGATCACGGAAAAAGAGGAGGCGCACGGCCTCATTACCGCGCGCGACTTCGGCGGTACGAAGAAGTGGCGTACCTGTTATACCTCTGACGGCACCGGCCATACGATGCTCTACGCGATGGATAACAAAGCGCAGGAGAATAAGGTCGATGTGCATGAGCGTATGGAAGCGATGGCGCTTATCCACGAGAACGGACGCTGTTACGGCGCCGTTGCACGCAACCTGATGACCGGAGAACTGGTAGCATACATCGCCAAGGCTACGACCATCGCCACGGGCGGTTACGGACGCATCTACAGCGTATCGACCAATGCGGTCATCTGTCAGGGGATGGGGCAGGCGATCGCACTTGAGACGGGCATTGCCACACTGGGCAATATGGAAGCGATCCAGTTTCACCCGACGGCGATCGTGCCGGTCGGTATCCTGACCACAGAGGGGTGCCGCGGTGACGGCGGGCTTTTGCGTGACGTGGACGGATACCGTTTCATGCCCGACTATGAACCCGAAAAGAAAGAGCTGGCCTCGCGGGACGTCGTCTCGCGCCGTATGACGGAGCATATGCGCAAAGGCAAAGGGGTGCCGTCGCGTTATGGCGACCACCTCTGGTTGGACATCACGATTTTAGGACGTGAGCATATCGAGAAGAACCTGCGAGAGGTCAAGGATATCTGCCAATATTTCCTTGGAATAGATCCGGCCGTCGACTGGATCCCGGTACGCCCGACACAACACTACTCGATGGGCGGTATCCGGACGAAACATACGGGTGAATCGCAGACGCTTCAGGGGCTTTACTCCTGTGGCGAGGCGGCTTGCTGGGATATGCACGGCTTCAACCGCCTTGGCGGAAACTCTGTCGCAGAGACCGTCGTCTCGGGAATGCTGGCCGCCGAGTATATCTCGGACTACTGTGACAGCGATGCCAGCAACATCGATATCAGTACCGCAGTGGTCGAGAAGTTCCTCAATGCGGAAAAAAAGAAGATCGACGACCTCTTAAACAACACGGGCGGCGAAGATGCGTATGAACTGCGCGAAGCGATGGAAAACATCATGATGGAAAAGGTCGGTATCTTCCGTAACGGCGATGACCTGAAGGCTGCCGTGGAGGAACTTCAACAGCTGTTGATCCGCAGCCGCAACATCGATGTAAAACGTTCGAAGTCCTATGCTGCCAATCCGGCTCTGTTCAATGCTTACAGAACGCAGAAGATGATCAAAGTCGCGCTGACGGTCGCCTATGGCGCGATGCTGCGTACAGAGAGCCGCGGTGCGCATGCGCGTGAAGACTACCCTGAACGTAATGATGCACAGTGGCTCAAACGTACCATTACCTCATGGGAAGACCCGGAGCAGACACTGCCGACTGTCTCCTATGAAGAGATCGATATTGCACAGATGGAGATGCCGCCGGGCTTCCGCGGTTATGGCAAGAACATGACGATCAACCACCCTGACACGGAAAAACGTCAGGCGGAAGTCGATGCTATTGTCAAAAAACTTGAAGCAGAGGGTGCGGACCGCTTTGCCATTCAAAATGCATTGATGCCGTACGAAGAGCTGTTGCCTGAACGCTATCAGGGTAAAAACGAACGATTGTGGGAGAAATAGAGATGGCTACTGAAGAGACACACAGAACATTACAGATTAGTATTTTACGCTACGATCCCCATGTTAAAGGCGACAGGCCGCGTATGGAGACGTTCGAGGTCGTTGAAGCACCGGGGATGACCCTCTATATCGCTTTGAACGATATCCGAAAACATCAAGACGCGTCGTTGAAGTTCGACTTTGTCTGCCGTGCGGGTATCTGTGGCAGCTGTTCGATGATGATCAACGGCAAGCCCGGTCTTGCCTGCCGTACACTGACGACCAATTTTGATGATCCGCATATCATCCTTGCGCCGCTGCCCGTGTTTGAGCTCATCGGCGACCTCTCGGTCTTTACCGGAAACTGGATGCGCGGACTCAACGAGCGTCTTGAAACATGGATACATACCCACGAAGAGATCGATGTCACGAAACTTGAGGCACGTATGGAGCCTGAGCTCGCTGATGAGATCTATGAACTCGACCGTTGTATAGAGTGCGGCTGCTGTGTCGCGGGATGCGGAACGATCCAGATGCGTGAAGACTTTGTGGGTGCCGTCGGCCTTAACAAGGTCGCACGTTTCTCTCTTGACCCGCGTGATGAACGGCGTGCCGAGGATTACTACGAACTCGTCGGTAACGAGAGCGGCGTTTTCGGCTGTATGACACTTCTGGGCTGCGAGGATGTCTGCCCGAAAGAGCTGCCGTTACAGTCCAAGATCGCCTATCTTCGCCGTAAGATGCTCGAAGTGGGCATGCGGAAATAACGCGTACCCGCCCGGGTATGACCTGAACCCTCTCTCGTTCCGAGGTGAAAAAGGCGCTCATCTTCGCGTCTGCCTCGCGTTGAGCATAATGCAAAATGCCGATTTTTATTACCTCTGCTTCTTTTGGAAATCTTAATGTAACTGTGATATGATAAATTATATACGATAAAGATAGAGAGTTCAGGAGCCATCGTTGCAGGAAAGACTCACAAACCTTCTTCGTAATGTCATCTCTGTAGGGGTTGATTCCACACGCGAACGTCAGCACAAATACCGCGTATACATGTTCAACGTCTTTTCCATCGTGGCTATCACCGTCGTCAGTTTCTTCAGTATATACAACACCAGTATAGGCATCTACAGGCTGGGTGTCATAGAGGGCATCATGGCGATCTTCGGCCTGATGAACCTTCTGCTCTTCCGAAAGACAAAAAACCTCGATGTCGCCAGTAACGGCATCTTTATACTCATGCTTATGACGACCGTGGCGCTGCTTATGTACGGCGGTATGGAAAATACCGGTATATTCTGGCTTTATACTTTCCCGATCCTGGCGCTCTTTATGGAAGGTACGGTGATCGGCATACTGTGGATCGCGATCTTCTGTACCACTGCATTGCTGATCGCCTACTTTGGTGACCTGGGGATGCTCGATGTAAGTTACAGTTTCGTGCAGGTAAGGCAGTTCGTCTTCAGTATCATATTTGTATCGGTAGTGGCCTATTTTTACGAACTGCTTGTCGTCAGGCATGAAAAGACGCTGGGAGAAAACAATCGCCAGCTCCAGGAGAGGGTCAAAGAGGAGCTGATGAAGAGCCGCAGCAAGGACTCTTTGCTGATGGAGCAGTCACGTTATGTCGAGATGGGACAGATGCTCTCCATGATCGCCCACCAGTGGCGTCAGCCGCTCTCTGCGATCACCGCGACTACCGCTACGCTTCAGGTGAAATTGATGATGGGCTCTGATGATAAAGAGTTCGCTGCCCAACAGTTAAAGAACATCTCCGAATATGCCGTCCACCTCTCCGAGACCATCAATGATTTCAGGCTCTTTTTCAAAGAGGAGAAAGAGATGACGTCGATGAATATCAGACAGCTGGTCGACGAATCGATTTCCCTTGTTGAGATATCCCTCAACAGCAATCATATAGATGTCACTGTCGAACACGCATATGAAGAGGAGTTTTACACCTATTTCAATGAACTGAAGCAGGTGATGCTCAACCTGCTTAAAAACAGCGAAGACGTTTTAGTAGAGAAGGGTGTGCGCACGCCGTGGATCAGCATCAAAAGCTATAGAGACGGGGAGGATGCCGTCATTGAGTACGGCGATAACGGCGGGGGAATCCCTAAGGATATCATGGGCTCTATATTCGATCCCTATTTTACGACAAAAGAGCGTAACGGAACGGGACTGGGTCTTTACATGTCAAAAATGATCGTAGAAGACCACTGCGGAGGCAGCCTGACGGCCCAGAACAGCAAAGAGGGTGCCCTGTTTGTTATCAGGCTCCCTTTAGAGGGCGAGCCGGATACCGACGGGACAGTGGTCTGAGCCCTCGATCTCCTGCAGGATGAACGCGTCTTCGAGGCACTCTGCAAGGTCGTCGGAGATAAAGAAGTAGTCGATTCTCCACCCCACGTTCTTCGCACGGGCGCCGAAACGGTAGCTCCACCAGCTGTACTCCTCTTCCTTGTCACCATGCACATAGCGGAAGGTATCGATATAGCCGTGATCGATCAGCTTGTCGATCCATGCGCGCTCTTCGGGCAGGAAGCCCGAAGTCTTGGCGTTCGCCTTGGGGTTTTTAAGGTCGATCTCTCTGTGTGCCGTATTGACGTCGCCGCAGATGATGATGGACTTCCCCTCTTCGCGCAGCTGCTCGCAATGCTCTAAAAAGTCGTCGTAAAACTTCATTTTATGCGCCAAACGCTCTTCATCTTTCTGACCGTTTGGGAAGTAGACGTTGAAGAGGACGATATCGTCAAAATGCGTTTCGACGATGCGCCCTTCGTTGGTATGGTCGACTTCGTTGCGCGTACCGCTTTGGGAAAAAGCGATATTGCTGAGCGTCATCGTGCCTGAATACCCTTTTTTCTCCGCTGAGTTGACGATGGCAGTGTGATAGTCGTGATCGAATAGATCATCGGGTATCTGCTCTGCCGTCGCTTTGATCTCCTGAAAGCAGAGGATGTCCGGACGGCGTTCGCCGACCCATTTGAGCGCTTCTTTGTTGGCAACCGCGCGTATGCCGTTAACGTTCCAGGAGATTATTTCTATAGAGTCGTTCATGGGGGAATCCGAAAAAGGGGTTGTTTCTCCCCGGCGGGGAGAGGGGATATTAGATAAAGTCTACGTTGGAAACGTGCTTGTCGAGTCCAAGTTCTGCAGGTGTACAGCCGAGTGCAAGACCGACCATCTGCTGCATATGCAGGACAGGAAGTTTTACTTCGCGGCCGACAGCGTGCGATGCATGCTTGAACTGCGTATCAAGTTTGAGGTGGCAAAGAGGACACGGTGTGACCATCCAGTCAGCATTGTTGTCCATTGCACCCATGAGCGCTTTACCTGTAAGCAGTGCGGCAGTGTGCGGAGACTGAAGCTCTGCATGGAAGCCGCAACACTTGTTTTTCTCTTCGTAGTCAACGTTGGCACCGCCACAAGCGATGATAAGGTCGTCAAGCGAAGTAGGGTTATATGCGCTTTCGCCGCCGTTGCTTTCGTTCTGAAGCTCTGAAGGGCGAATGTTGTGACAGCCGTAGAACGGTGCGATGTTAAAGTCGCTAAGCGGCTTTACGACCATCTCTTTGAGTCTGTCAAGACCGAAATCGTCGTTGATCGCATAGAGGAAGTGCTTGATCTCAGACTCGCCCTTGTATTCAAGACCGACTTCTGCAAGTTTCTCGTTAACGCGTGCTTTAAGCTCTGCATTGTGATCGAGACGGTGTTTGGTCATTGCCGTGTTAAGCTGGCAGGTATTACAGATGGTGACCATTGTCATACCGTGCTTCTCTGCATAACAGATGTTACGCGCGTTGAGCACGAGCGAGAGGAAATCATCATAATCCTGCAGGTGCGAAGCACCGCAGCATGACGCTTCGTGAAGAACCGTCAGTTCAATACCGAGTTTGTCGGCGATGGCCATAGTGGACATCATCTGCTCAGGAGTACTCTCTTTAGCCGTACAACCTGTAAAAAGGGCATATTTTAGTTTTTCCATACGGCGCTCCTTAGAATTTCACTGTTGAAGATGATTTGACAAGTGTTTTGATCTCGTCAAGGTTCTCAGACTTCGGCATGTTCCATGGAAGAACGATCTTGCCTTTTCTGAACATCTGGATAGCAACCGGAACGTGTTTAAGCACGCCGATGTTGCCTTCGGAGTAGCGTACAAGTTCGCCTTCGTCAAGCAGACCGTGTTTCTTGATAGAGTGGGCGAAACCTACAGCGTGGCGCGTAGCGACGTTGCTTCCTGCAACACCTTCTTCAAACAGCATGTTGTGAAGCTTGGTGATCTTCTCGATCGGGTTGACCTCTTTAGGACACACTTCTGCACACTCATAACATTTGACACAGTCCCAGACACCCTGGCCGAGTGTATTGACGACACCGAGTCGTTCAATGTGCGCCTCGTCACGTACATCTGCTTCAAAACGGTATGCTTTTGCAAACGCGGCCGGTCCGATGTAGTCTTCGTTGAGTTCGACTACCGGACATGAGTAGTGGCAGAGGCCGCACTGGATACAGAGGTCGGCTTCAAGAAGGCGCTCCGCTTCTTCAGGTGTAACGATATGCTCATCTTCAGGGTGCTCTTCGACATGGCTGATAAGGTACGGTTCTACCTGCTCATGTTTGTCCCAGAAGTCTTTCTTGTCGATGATCATGTCTTTGAGTGAACGCTTGATGCTCGATGGCTCAAGTGTCAGCTCGGTACCGAACAGGTTGATCATGTCATTCATACGCTCTTTACATGCAAGAACGCCTTTTCCGTTGACTTTGATGGCACAGGCGCCACAGATACCGTGGCGGCAGCTGCGACGGTAGCTGAAGCTTCCGTCGTGTTCCCATTTGATACGGTTGAGAATGTCGAGGACGACCTCCTCAGAGGTGACCTCCATCGTGATCTCTTGGTAGTATGGAAGATAATCGGTCTCTGAATTGAAACGGAATACTTTAAAGGTTACATTCTGTGTTGTAATTGTATTTGTACTCACATCGGCTCCTTAATACGTTCTTTCTTTAAGCTCATGCTTGCCGAGTGTGACATCCATGTAGTCAAGTGTGACATTGCCCTCTGCATCCATGTAGGCCATGGTGTGCTTCAGGAAGTTTTCGTCGTCGCGCGTCGGGTAGTCCTCACGGAAGTGGGCACCGCGGCTCTCTTTACGGGCGAGGGCGCTCTCAACGATAAAGAGGGAGTAATCAAGCATGTGTCCAAGCTCGATCGCCTCTTGGAGTTCCGTATTGAAGATCGTCGACTTGTCGGCGATGCGGATGTTCTTGTAACGTGCACGCAGGTCTTTCATGATAGCGACCTGTTTTGTCAGTGTCTCTTCCGTACGGAAAACACCGGCATTGTCGGTCATACTCTGCTGAAGCTCGTTGCGCAGGCCCGGAACAGTCTCTGTACCGTTGTTGGTCAGCGTCCATTCGATCTCTTTGAGCATTGTATCGGCATCGCTCTCGGTCGCTTCGCGAAGTTCGATACCTTTTTCAAGGTCGGCAATCATCGTCTGTCCGACATGGCGGCCGAAGAAGAGGGCTTCGAGAACCGAGTTTGCACCCAGGCGGTTTGCACCGTGGACGCTGACACATGAACACTCGCCGCCGGCATAGAAACCTTCGACGAATTCAGTGTTGTTTTTACGGACGTGGCCGTCTTTGTCCATCGGGATACCACCCATGGAGTAGTGTGCCGTTGAACTGATAAGGATCGGCTCGTTGATCATGTCAAGGCCGAGGAAGGTGATGGCAAGGTCGCGAAGTTCCGGCAGGCGCTCCATGATCTTCTCTTTTCCAAGGTGCGTCAGGTCGATGTAGACCGCGTCTTTGCGCGGACCGACACCGCGGCCTTCGCGGATCTCGTTGATGATCGCACGGCTGACGACGTCGCGTGAAGCAAGCTCGAGCTTGTTCGGTGCGTATTTCGTCATGAAACGTTCGCCCTCGGAGTTAAGCAGGATACCGCCTTCGCCGCGTGCTGCTTCAGAGATAAGGACGCCGTTGCCAGAGAGGCCCGACGGGTGGAACTGAACGAATTCCATATCTTCAAGAGGAAGACCGTG
>JBFEWT010000026.1:0-22433 GCA_041546225.1 Sulfurimonadaceae bacterium | reverse complement strand
ACGCTGAAATTCCAGCGCTACAACAGTGCAGGAAGCGCCGTAGATACGGTCAAAGATGTCGTTACCCGCAACCCGGATATCAGCAGCAGCCAGAAGTATCCGAGGGCGACGGTGCAGAACCATGCCAGCGGTGAGCGTCTGGTGATCGTCTGGGAAGAGGATTCCACGTTGACGGACTGGACCGAAGTCTATAAAAAGACGTTCGACATGACGACGGGAACCATCATCGAGTTCGCGGCGATTGTCAATACGTTCACAGATTTCAAGCAGGAGCAGCCTGCCGTTGCGAGCAGTGACACCTCTGTCATCACCGTTTGGGAAGACGCCAAACAAGAAGATGTGATCGACTCGACCTATAACAACGGGGTCTACGGATTCCTTGTCATAGAGTAGAAGTACAAAAAAACTTACTGTCCCCCTTGCAAATCGTGCGGGGGAGACGCCTGTCTGCATTTATTTTCATCTTAAACTTTTAAATCAATCCAAATCAAACAACCAAAACCAACATTTTTTCCTATAACCTTAAACTAATAATTCGGTGTGATAAAAATTTGAACACAACTGTAATGTTAAAAAAAAGGCGGATCTATGGAAACCTCTGAGGGTATTTACAAGAAGCTTTTTGAAAAGTCTCCCATCGGACTGGCATTGAACAGGATGGATGGCGGATTTGTAGAGATCAATCAGGCATTGCTGGAGATGACGGGCTATACGTATGACGAGTTTGTCGCGCTGACCTATTGGGATATTACGCCGATAGATTATGAAGCACAGGAAAAAGTGCAGCTGGATGCTTTGGTAAAAACGGGCCGGTACGGTCCGTATGAAAAAGAGTATATCCATAAACAGGGGTACCGTTTCCCGGTTTTGCTCAACGGTGTTGTGGTTGAAGACGATAATGGCGAAAAGTTTATCTGGTCCACGGTGGAGAATATCTCCGACAGCAAAAATGCGGAAAAACTGCTGCAAAAAGCGCAGGAGATGGCAAACATCGGCCACTGGAACCTCGACCTGCAGAAAAACGAGCTCTACTGGTCCGATGAGACCTACCGTATCTTCGGTCTGCAGCCCCAAGAGTTCGCCGCGACCTACGAGGCGTTTGTTGAGCGTATCTACCCCGATGACCGTGACGCGGTCAACAATGCCTACGCCAAGTCGCTTGAAGATAAACAGCCCTATGAGATCGATCACCGTGTCATCCGGCCCGACGGCGAGATACGTTTTGTACATGAACGCTGCGAACATCGCTATGACAACGACGGCAACATCATCGGCTCCATAGGAACGGTCCTTGATGTCACGGGGCAGTATGCAACGGAGCGCGAACTGATCGAGGCAAAAGAGAAAGCCGAGGCGGCGAACAGGGCGAAAAGTATTTTCATCGCCAATATGAGCCATGAACTTCGTACGCCGATGAACGCGATTTTAGGTTTTTCAAAGATGATGACGCGCGACGAGAACCTGAATGAACTTCAGCAGAAGAACCTTGCCATCATCAATCACTCGGGAGAGCACCTGCTCTCCATGATCAACGAGATCCTCGACCTCTCCAAGATCGAATCGGGCGAGATGACGGTGACACGCGAAGCGTTTGAGCTCGCAGGCATCTTTAATGAGATCCGTGAACTGATGCAGGTGCAGGCAAAAGAGAAAGATATCGGCTGTATGCTGGAAGTGGGACAGAACGTGCCGGAGTTCATACACAGCGATAAGAACAAATTGCGCCAGGTCCTTATCAATATCGTGGGGAATGCCATCAAATTCACGAACGAAGGTTCCATAGCCATACGTGTCACGGCAGCAAACGCGCTTAAAAACAGCGTGGAGCTTGTCATCGAAGTAGAAGACAGCGGCTGCGGCATCGATAAGCAGATGCGCGAAAACATCTTCAAGCCCTTTTTTCAGGAGAACGCTTTGGAAAAAGCCGAAGGCGGGACCGGACTGGGATTGACGATCAGCCGGCAGATCATGAGACTGCTCGGCGGAGAGATCACGGTTGAGAGCGAAGTGGGAAGAGGGTCGCTTTTCCGTATCTCGCTTCGTGTTGAAAAAGCCTCATCGTCAGACAGCAGGGATCGTGCCGTACCAAAACGGGTGACAGGACTCGAAGCGGGGCAAAGAGCGTTTACGGTTCTGGTCGTTGACGATGCCGAGACCAACCGTATCCTCTGCAGTTCGCTGCTCAAGCGTGTCGGTTTTAGCGTTGATGAAGCCATTAGCGGTGCAGAAGCAGTCGAGAAGTTCGCACAGCAGGCGTATGACCTGATACTGATGGACATTCTGATGCCGGGCATGAACGGGTATGAAGCATCGCAGAAGATCCGTGCGCTTCCTCATGGAGATGAGGTCAAGATCATAGCGCTCTCGGCACATGTGTTAAAAGAGGAGTATCACGAAGATGCAGATAACGGCTGCGATGCGTTTATCGGCAAGCCGTTTGAGGAGAGTGCGCTGTTTGAGGGTGTCGGCAGGTTGTTGGGAGTACGCTATACCTATGAAGAGGAGCGTGGCATAAGCGCCGGGAAAACGGTGCATCCGGATATGTCGCAACTCGATACCATCCCTGAAGCGCTGCGCACAGAGATATTTGAAGCGGCACTCAAAGGCAGTGGCCGCAACCTGCAAAAAGCGTTAGGGAAGATCGAAGAGAAACATCCGGACGTTGCGCGCCATTTGAAGAGATTGAGCGCATCGTATGATTTTGACGCCGTGGTCGCGTTGCTGGAGCCGACGTTATGATCGGCGCGACGATACTGGTGGTCGATGATACGCCGACAAACCTGGAACTCCTTGATACCCTGCTGAGCAGGAACGGTTATGAAGTCCGTACCTCCCGAAGCGGGGAAGGTGCCTTGCGCGCAGCAGATGCCGAGCTGCCAAACCTTATCCTACTGGATGTGATGATGCCGGTGATGGACGGTTACGAGACCTGCAGAAGACTCAAGGCCAATGCGCGAACGGCAGATATTCCGGTCATCTTCCTCAGTGCGAAAAATGAGAGCAGTGATAAAGTCGAGGCCTTTGAAGCCGGCGGCGTGGACTATGTCTCCAAACCTTTTAACGATGCGGAGCTCTTAAGCCGTGTAAACACCCACCTGCAGCTGCATGCGCTGCAAAAAGCGATGGCTGTGAAAAACGCCGAACTGGAGATGAACCGGTTTACGCTCGAAAAGAACCTCGAAGTGATGAACGAGCATATCATCTATGCCAAAACGGATGCCGATGGGAACTTCACCTTCGTCAGTTACGCTTTTTGCCGCGTTTACGGGTATAGGAAAGAGGAGCTGCTGGGTGTGAACAACCGTATCCTCAAATGCAAGGAGAACCCCGAAGGAGTCTATAAAGAACTTTGGGAACAGCTGAAGGCGGGAAAAAGCTGGAAGGGAGAACTGAGAAACAGGCGCAAAGACGGCAGCAGTTTCTGGGTGGAGGGTTACATTGAACCTACCTATGACTCTCATGGCGCTTTCTTATGCTACACGGCTATCTATTATGATATCAATGACAAGAAGAGGGTGGAAGCGCTCTCGGTGACGGACCCGTTGAGCGGACTCTATAACCGGCGCCATTTCAATACGACACTGCCGATAGAGATACAACGTTCCATCCGCAGCGCTGATGTTCTGTTGTTTGTTATGCTAGATGTCGACTACTTCAAGCAGTATAACGACACCTACGGGCACCAGGAAGGCGACAAGGTCCTTGCATCCATCGGCCAAGCGTTGAATGCAGTGCTGAACCGGGCGCATGATCTGACGTTCAGGCTCGGAGGCGAAGAGTTCGGGGTACTCTGTTCTGTCAAAGACGCAGCAAGCGCGGCAAATATGGCAGAGAAGATCCGAAATGCGATAGAGCAGATGCGGTTGCCGCACCGAAGCAGCAGTGTCTCAGACGTCGTTACGGCGTCACTGGGCGCTGTAGCTATCGACTTTTCTGTGAAAAAGAATTACGCACTGAACGTGGACGATATCTACAAGATGGCCGATGATGAACTCTATAAAGCAAAAAAAGAGGGCAGGAACAGGGTCTCTATCGTCTCTGTTTAGTAGAGAGCTTTGTCATAACAGTTTTTCGAGTTCATGCAGGGCATCGATGCGGTGGGTGGCGTCGGAGAAGTCATGTGAGACGGTAAAGTGGTTATGGACAACGATACAGTCGATGCCCGCATTGACCGCTGAGCGCAAGCCGCGCTGCGAGTCCTCAACGACGACCGCCTCATCTTTTTCCCCGCCGAGAAGCTCAAGACCCTTCAGGTACGGGTCAGGGTGGGGCTTTGAACGGGGGTATTCGCCGCTGCAGAGCACGAACTGCATATGATCGGTGATGCCCCGGCTGCCGTGAATGAGCTCGAAATCTTCCCGGCGTGCCGAGGTGACGATACCCATCGCATACTTTTGCGCCAGTGCATCAAGTACTTCTTTCACGCCGGGAATGGTAATGTCTTCAGTGCGGATATAGTGCTGGTAGAGTTCGTTTCGGCGGTCACGTTCATGCTCAACGCGCACGCTGTCAAAGCCCGCTTCTTCAGCCAGTAAAAAAGCGCTCTGGCCGTTGATCATGATCTCGCGGTAGCGTTCTTCATCAAGGTGGATGCCCATGGTCTTGAGTATCTCGACGTTGGCGGTGTAGTACCACTTTTCGGTCTCTACAAGCACGCCGTCGTTATCAAAGAGTATATATTTTTTCATAGTGCAATTGTACCATCTGTAACGGTTACTTCTTATGCCCTTTGTACCATTTGCAGCGCTTTTTGTTCTTGATGGTGTAGATGTTGTACTGGAACTTCTTTCCGCACTCCTGGCACTGGAATATGGCACGGTTCTTATACTTCATGTAGCGTACAAAGAGAAAGTTTCCGACCTGATCGCCCTCTTTATAGACTATCTTCTCATGTTTGTTCGCCAGCGCTTCGGCTCGCTCCGCATCTTCGCGCTGGCGCAGAATCCACGAAGGTATCTCCTCTTCGTCAAAGGGGTCGGTGTCGACGGTGTACTTCTCCATCGGGATTACTGTACCTTGCGCAGCAGCTTATCCAGAAGGCGGGTGGAGAGCAGGCGTTTGAAGGTCCCAAGCAGGTAGGTCGCACCGGTGATGTAGTAGCGCGGCTGCGGATTGGACGATTCAAGGATATGCACCACCCGTTCGATGACCGCATCGGGATCACGCGTAAAGAGGTCTTTCTCCTCTTTGTTCTCCTTGCGTTTGAGTACTTCGCTCTCATACTCCTCTTTGAAAAGAGAGTGTTCCCTGTCGATATGCTCCAGAAATTTCCTGGTGGCGTTGTCGCGGAACTTTGAGCGGACGGGACCGGTATTGAGGGTGCAGACATGGATATCCGTTCCCATCAGTTCGAGCCTGAGGGTATCGCATAGCCCCTCTATGGCATACTTGCTGGCGTTGTACGCACCGCGGAAACGCAGCGAGATGATGCCGAGTACGGAACTGTGCTGGATGATGCGTCCATGCCCCTGTGCGCGCATTACGGGGATGATGCGGCGGGTGAGTTCGTGCAGACCGAATACATTTGTCTCGAACTGTTCGCGAAGCACATCCGTGGGAATGTCCTCGACTGCCCCGGGCTGACCGTAGCCTGCATTGTTAAAGAGGGCATCAAGCGTGCCGCCGGTAAGGGAGAGAACCTCGTTGAGCGCTGCATCGATGCTGCCTGGGTCGGTGACGTCCAGACGGAAAGCTTCGAAGCCTTCCTCTTTTAAAGCGGCTGCATCTTCAGCTTTTCGTGCTGTGGCAAATACCCGGTAGCCGCGCTCTTTCAACGCACATGCGGTTGCATAGCCGATGCCGCTGGAGCATCCCGTTATCAATATGTTTTTTTCCATAGCGCGATGATAGCATGTTTATGTTTATGCAAAAAGAGGTACATGTTTGAAAGTTAATCAAAATATTTCATCATGGTAACGGCATGTTGTGCTATTATTTGGCTCATTTTATAATAAAGAAGTTTTACACGAATGACAGACATAATAATTGTTTTAGCGCTAATCGTAGCATCAGGTATGTTTTCAGGCCTTACCATCGGCCTTATGGGTCTCTCTGTCGACGAGGTGCAGCGCTCCAGCGACCTTGGAGATAAAAATGCGGCGCGGGTACTGCCCATCGTTAAACGCGGAAACCTGCTGCTGGTCACACTGCTGCTGGGAAATACGGCGGTCAATGCGACACTCTCCATCTTTTTGGGCGGCGTTGTAGGTACGGGCGTTATGGCCGGGGTGATCTCTACGGCACTGATCCTGATCTTCGGCGAGATCCTGCCCGCAGCGGTCTTGACGCGTCATGCGCTTTTTGTCGGGGCGCGTGTCGCGTGGCTGGTACGCTTTTTGATGTTGGCTTTCTACCCTGTTGCCGGACCGATCGCCATGGTGCTTGACCGCGCATTGGGAGAGGAGCTTCCTTCGCTTCTCAACCGCCGCGAACTTCGTCATGTCATCGAGACGCATCATAAGGCCAAAGACAGCGACATCGATGCCCTTGACCGCGACCTGCTGGTCGGTGCGCTCTCTTTGCAGGATAAAACCGCAGAGGAGATCATGACACCGTGCAAGGAAGTCCATCTGGTCGGTTACAAGGATGAGCTGAGTGACGAGAAGGTCTCACAGATGAAAGCAAGCGGTTATACCCGTTTTCCGGTACTGCGCGACGACCGTATTGTCGGGGTGCTCAATATTAAAGAACTTGTAGGTATCTGTGCGGGTGCGGGTGTCGTTGAAGATCACAGCGTCAACGACAAGATCGTCCATGTCCGTGCCGATGCCAAGGCTGATGATATGCTGCACCGTATGATCAAGGGCAAGGTCCATATGGCTGCGGTCAGCGACCAGTCAGGCTGGGTCGGCATTGTAACGATGGAAGATGTGCTTGAGGCGCTGGTGGGACATGAGATCACTGACGAATACGGACACTGATACCGTAAGGTATAGTTGGGATTATTAAGAGATATTTTAGACTATCGGCGTTAAGATGGTTATGTACGTACACCATAACCTGTTAAAAGGAAGCCGATGATCGAAGAAGATTCTTCAATGGCTTTGGGTTCGAAGACGTGGCAGGAAGCCGCCCCTGAAAAAGAGTTGGGGTATGGGTTGAAGCACGGGTTCGGATCGGGTAGAAAGACAAGGTGTTCTTTATAATATTTTAAAGTGCGGTGAGAGTTGTTGTTCAACGCGGGTATGCTTGCGAGTGTGCCGTTTATGCACTGGCTTACTTTGAAGTATTGTAAACATGATGTTAGCGCAGCCCCGTTTCAGACGTTGAAAGCGTTGCCAGAAGCGGCAACAATTAGGGGCATTGTCGCATCGGGTCATAACATCTTGTTTCGTGCGCTAAGGTGCACAGCCTGGGACTAAAAGCCATCTTACAGGACCGACAGAAGGTCCGACCGCGGCGCTGCGTGAAGCGGCGCCTTTTTTTCACCTCTTTTTATATGACTTCTGCACGTTTTAACCTTCAATACATTACAATTGCACCATCATATAAGAAAGTTCATACAGTTGCAGACCCCTCCGGATATTCGTCAGAAATGTTACCATTGTTACCGGCCGGTAAGCAGCTGCATGTGCAAGCATATAGAGCCTGTGGCGACCAGAACGAAGTTTGTCATCTTGATGCACCCCAAAGAGTACAAGAAGATCAAAAACGGCACGGGGCACTTTACCCACCTCTCGCTGGCAAATTCCGAGCTCTACGTGGGTTTGGACTTCTCTGCGCATAAACGCGTCAATGCCCTCATCGATGACCCGGAGAACCGCTGTTACGTGCTCTACCCTTCGGCAAAGAGCATCTCCCTTAACGACACGCCCTTAACGCAGGAGAACAAAACCAATGTGATCTTTATCATCGATGCGACATGGGACTGCTCGAAGAAGATGCTCCGCGTCAGTGAAAACCTGCAAAAACTCGACTATATCAGCTTCGAACACAGCAGAACATCGCAGTTCATCATCAAACAGCAGCCTGAGCTGCACTGCCTCTCGACCATCGAATCGACACTGTGCGTGCTGGAACTGCTCACAGAGCATGGGGATGAGACGCTTGAAGAAGTGCAGCTCAATGCATTTTTGAACCCGTTTGAAGCGATGGTGAGTTACCAGCAGAGCCGCATTACCGATGAACACAACGAGAAGAAGTTTGTACGTTTCAAGCGAAGACGCCCCGTCTAGACACTCTCTTCAATGATGTTAAAGCCCAGTGCATGCATCGCCATGTCGATCATCTCGGTCGCTTTTTCGATGGTCTTGTAGCTGATATCGGGCAGCTTTGAACCCCAGATCTCTTCGGCCTCGTTAAAACCCTGTAAAATCCCGCTTCGGCCTGAGCGCAGCAGCTCTTCGTTGCCAGAGGCACCGTTAAGTACAAAGTTCGCGATGCGTTCGGCGGTCTGGGTGATCCCGAAAAAACCCTCTTCGCTGACAAGCTCTGCCGCCTCTTCCTGACTCAGTTCGGCGATGGGACCGCCTTCGTAGCCTATCTCTTTGAGGAAATCCTGAAACGCGTCATGGTTTTTTTGAAACGTATTATTGGCACTGCTGCTCTGGAGTTCAAACGAGACGTAGGAGAAACTGAACGACTGCTCTTTCATCTGAAGAGCGATCTCATGTCCATCGGCTTTGCGCGCCTGTGCGATATCGCTTTTTTGGTAGCTGGCATGGAGGTTTGCCGCACTGATATGTGAGGAGATGTTCATCTGTCATCCTTTCAGCTCGGAAGTGTTACAGATATATCGTCAAATGAGCGTTTTCCTTTAATCTGCCGGGCGCTTAGAGAAAGATCTCCGAGGGGAAGCCGACAGGTATGGGGTTGTGAAAGTGCACATGTATCTTCTCGTCGCCGTCCTCTGTTTTATAGAGCTGGTAGGGGATATAGAGAAAACGCCCGGCGAGTTTGTTGTCTGAAGAAGCTTTTTCCTCAATATGGATACGGATGCCCTCGGAGACACTCGGGGAGAAGTGTTCGGGAATCGTCACTTTGGCAAGCAGCGCGACAGCGATGATCTTCCCCTGCTCAGCCTGCAGTTTCAGCGTCTCATGGAGCTGCTCATAACGGGCGTGCTGGTCCGTCTCATCGTTGTGAAGACTCTCGATAGCGGCGTCGGTGTTCAGGTACATCGCAAACGGCGTAAGCTCCTGCTCGGTTTCAAGCTGCTCTTTCGCAAACGCGACGCATTCGTCAAGCAGTTCGAAAACTCTTTCATCATTCATACTTTAATCCTTTGCTGTTCATAAGTGTAAGAGGCAGAAACTCTCAGCCCAGTAAACCGATGATCTCATCGACGCTGAGTACTTTGCCGCTTGTTTTGACTTCGCCGTTGATGACCAGTCCCGGGGTGCTCATGACGCCGTAACCCATGATCTTGACCGGATCGGCTACTTTTTCGATTGAGGCGAATTTTCCGCTTTGGGCGACGGCCTGTTTCACTTTTGCTTCGAGCTCATTGCATTTGCTGCAGCCGGTTCCGAGAATCTCGATTTTCATTTTTGCTCCTTGTTCCGCATGTTGATTTTGTTGTAGTCGACGCCCTCTTCGAGGAATTCGAGAAAGCCGTCGGCATCTTTCCCGCCGATGACGGCATCGGTCACTTCGCGCTGTTCATCGTCGAGGATATAGAACGTCGGCGAAGCGAAGGGTTTGAGGTGCTGAGGAAGCCCTGCATCGCCAAGGTAGAGTTTTACACCGACATAATTGGCCGTTAAATACGCATGCACTTTTTTGTCGGGGAAGACGTTCTCCTCCATGAACTTGCAGGTCCCGCAGCCGGGCTGGGTGATGTAGACCAGCAGCAGTTTGTTTTTGCTCTTGGCTTTTGCAGAGGCCGGAGTGAAACTGAGTGACCACTCTACGGGTGCTGCAAACACAGAGAGACTAAGCAGCATGATTAATATAAAAGTACGCATGATCTTCCTTACAGTATAAAGTTAAAGAGGTAACCGACACCCATAATACCGACACCGATGATGCCGAAGAAGGTGGCGATGAGCTTCCAGTGAAGCACCTGTTTGAGTATGATCGCTTCGGGCAGGCTCAGCGCGGTGACCGCCATCATAAAACTGAGTGCGCTGCCCAGCAGCATCCCTTTTTGCGTCAGTACTTCCACCAGCGGCATGACACCTGCAGCCGAAGCGTACATCGGGATACCCATAGCGACAGCCAGCGGGACAGTATACCACGCATCGCCCCCGGCGTATTTGACGATGAGGTCGGCGGGGATATAGCCGTGAAACCACGCCCCCACAGCCACACCGGCCATCACCCAGAGGTAGATCTTCTTAAAGATGTCGGCTGTCGCACGCCATGCGTCACGCAGGCGTTCTTTCAGTGTAACGGTTGCCGCTTCGACATGCAGGTCCCCTTGCAGCACGGGGACGTCGATCAGCACGTATTTCTGGGCATTGGTCCGCCCTATCAGCCAGCCGCCGATAATGGCGACAAAGAGTCCGAAGCCGATGTAGATCGCGGTCACTTTAACACCGAAAAGCCCCAGCAGCATCGCGATGGCCACTTCGTTGTTCAGCGGGGCACTGATGAGAAATGAGAAGGTGACCCCTATGGGGATGCGCGCCTGCAGAAAGCCCAGAAAGAGCGGGATGGCCGAACAGGTGCAAAAGGGGGTGATGATGCCAAAGAGCGCGGCGAGGACATTGCCGGTAAACTCTTTTTTGCCGCTGAGCCAGGCGCGTACCATCTCGGTGTTGAACCACGTACGCAAAAAGGAGACGGCGAATATGATGCCAAGCAGCAGTGCCCAGATCTTGATGGTGTCATAGAGAAAGAAGTGCAGGGCATCGCCGAGGCGGCCGCTGAAACCGAACCACTCCATGACGACCGTGCGGCTGAACTCATGCCACATCAGCCGCAGAGCTCCGCTTTAACTACGGGAAGCAGCTCGGCCTCGATCAGCGCAAGGGTCTTGGCATACTCTTCGACCGCTTTGCCTGAAGGGTCGTCAAAACCGACATGGATGCTCTTGACAGCCTTGGGGAACACGGGGCAGGTCTCTTTTGCATGATCGCAGACCGTGACGACGAGATCGAAAGGGGTGTCCAGTACCGTTTCGATGAGTTTGGAATGGTACGCTTCTCGCCAGAGACCTTTGCTTTGCAGCAGTGCCTGTGCGTTTGGGTTGACTGCTCCGCTGGCTTTGACACCGGAACTCTGTGCATGGGCGCAGTCGCCTAACTTGGCGTTGATGAGCGCTTCGGCCATGATGGAGCGGCAGCTGTTGCCGGTGCAGAGGATCAAAACATTTTTCTTATTCAAGGCTACATCCTTCTTTTGGTGTATGGTCGTTTTGCAGTGGAGGCAGGACGATGCCCAGATGCCGTATCTCTTCGAGTGCCTCGAGACGGAAACGGTCCAGCGGGGCGCGCACGGCATAGTAGGCCCACGTACCTTTACGATCTACTCTTAAAAACCCCGCTTCTTTGAGTATCTTCAGGTGACGCGAGAGGCGTGACTGGGTCATGTCGAGCGAGTTTTGAAGATCACACACGCACAGCGGCCCGTGCTCGTCCAGAAAGCGCAAAAGCAATATCCGTGTCTCGTCGTTAAGGGCGGAGACGGTTTTTACAAAAACATCCATGGTTCAGCAGCACGAAGTGGCCGACCACTTTCCGTCTTTGGAAAAACTCGGTTCGCAGCACCCCTCTCCGCCGGTAAAGCCGTCACCGCCGAAGAGCTCTATCTGCTCCATCGTATGGTAGTTTTCCCAGATGACGTTTTGAGGGTCTTGCACCCAGTATTTGTTCGATTGGGCGTAACAGCACTGCGCACCGCTCTGTTTCTCCCCGGCAATACCCGCAGCAAGGAGCCGCGCTTCGATCTCTGCGACTTCGTCATCGCTGTCGACCTGCAGGCCAAGGTGGTTCAGGCCTGTCTTGCTTTTGCCTTTTGAGATGGCAAAATTAATAGCAGGATCATCGAGAAGCCATTGCATATAATCCTCTTTGACTTTTGTCGGTTCCATGCCGAAGAGCGCGGTATAGAACAGACGGCTGGCGTCGAGCTCTTCGACAGAGATATGCAGATGCAAGCGTTTCATAACAGCCTCACTTTTACAGTTTAAATAACAATATTGTATCTTATTCGGATACATATATCAACATATATTGATATATGCTCCGGATTGCGTTATAGTTTCAGCAGTTTTACACAACAGGAGTAAATGATGGTGTTGGCATCGCTGCTTTTTTTAGTCACGTTAGTCTTTATTATCTGGCAGCCAAGAGGGCTTCAGATCGGTACGACTGCGGTGGTCGGCGCGATTGCCGCACTGCTTCTGGGTGTGGTGGATTTTAAGGATGTTGTGAGCGTAACGGAGATCGTATGGGATGCGACGCTGGCGTTTATCGGCATCATCATCCTTTCGATGCTCCTTGATCAGATCGGGTTTTTCGAATGGGCGGCACTGAAGATGGCGCGGCTTTCCAAAGGCAACGGGCATTTGATGTTCGTCTATATTCTTCTTCTGGGCGCGCTGGTCGCGGCGCTTTTTGCCAACGACGGGGCGGCGCTTATCCTGACGCCGATCCTGCTGGCGAAGATGAAACACCTCAAGATGGAACCGCTGCCCATTTTCGCCTTCTTGATGGCGGGCGGTTTTATCGGCGACAGTGCTTCCAATCCGCTGGTCATCTCGAACCTTACCAACATCGTGACGGCGGGTTATTTCGGCATCGGCTTCTGGGAGTTCGCAAAAAACATGTTCCTGCCGAACCTGCTGAGCATTGTCGCATCCATTGTCGTGCTGTGGATCTATTTTCGAAAATCCATCCCTGCGCATATCGATGTGCAGAACCTTGCGACACCGGAGTCTGCCATTACGAACATGACGATGTTCCGTCTTAGCTGGTGGTTCCTTGGCCTGCTGCTGGTGGGCTATTTTATAGGGGATATCTATAATCTGCCGATCTCCCTCTTTGCACTCGGCGGTGCGTTGATCTTTTTAGCGATTGCAACCCATTACAGGGTGACAAAACCGTGGATGACCATAAAAGCAGCCCCTTGGCAGGTTGTCTGGTTTAGTATCGGTCTATATGTGGTTGTATATGGTTTGAAAAATGCAGGCCTTACGACCTATCTTGCAGAGATGATCGTTACGCTTCAGGGGTACGGCAACACGGCTGCGGTCATCGGCACAGGTTTCCTGGCAGCAGTTTTAAGTTCGGTGATGAACAATATGCCGACGGTAATGATCATGGATATCGCCATTGCCGAAGCGGGGAATACGGCACTCGCCTACGCCAATATCATCGGCTGTAACCTTGGACCGAAGATGACACCGATAGGTTCGCTCGCGACACTGCTCTGGCTGCACGTACTGGCACAAAAGGGGGTGAAGATCACATGGGGGCAGTATATGAAAGTAGGGCTGGTCATCACACCGCCGGTATTGCTGGCTGCACTGCTGGGACTTGTATAAAAAGAGAATAAATCGTAAAGTAGAAAAGAGCTTTGACGCTGCAGCATAAGAGTGCAGCGCTTGAAGAAAACAGGAGAACTAGTCGTTCTCACCCCACCGACGTTTTCGTCGTGAACTGATAAAACCCATGATGGCAACCGATGCTGCCAAGGCCGCGATGGCGGTGAGTAAAAGTTTCAAAATATCCCTCCGCTTTTTTTATTTGAACATTATAAAATAACTCGCGTATCCTATGGCAAAAATATTGCATATAGTTAGCTTTTTAAAGGTTACTGTTCATATAAAAATATATGTGCACGACTCAGAGAAGCCGCTGCTGCACTACAGCCGACAGCAAAACAAAATACCTGTTTAAGAAAAAGAGGAGATCGGCGTTTTCTTAAACTGAAAAAGAGAAGCCGAAGTATGCGGGCAGGGTAATGTCTACTCGCCGCTTATGCGCTCTAAAGCAGCCGCTGCTGCATAAAGATCGTAATAGGCATTGTTATAGGCGTTACGCGCCGCCGTTAGGTCCGACTGCGACATCAGCAGTGTGAGGGTGTCGACTTCACCGTATGTATAGCGGTCGTTGGTGATCCGGTAGTTCTCCTGCGCACTCTCTTTGGCGCGTGCGGCGACGCTCTTTGCACTTTTTGCGATGTTATAGGATTCGTAGGCATCTCTAAGCTGGGAGCGCAGGTCGAGCTTCATCGCGGCAATATCGGCTTTGTAGGCATTCATCTGTTCCAGGATCCCCTTGCGCAGCGCTTCATCCCGACGCCCGTTATAGAGGTTCCATGAGACGGAGACAGTTGTCTGCAGCAGCTCTTTATGGCGGATGACGGTCGTGCCGAGCAGGCGTTCTTTGTCGTTGATGATGTAATCGGCCTGGAGGTCTACGCTGGGGTACAGGCTTCCCGCCGCACGGTGCTGATGCGCCAGTGCCTCGTGATACTTGTGAAGCGCCTGCAGTTCGCTGCGTTGTGCATAGGTGCTTGAAAGAAGCTCTTCGAACGCTTCTGGCTGCGATACGTTTGCGGTGATATCTTCAAGCGGCTCGTTTATCTCCAGCGTACCGCCGAGGAGACGGTTCAGATGACTGTATGCGCGCAGCAGCCGGCTTTTTGAGACGGCAAGGGCCTGTTCGCTACTGAGCTTCTGTACGTCGATCATCAGGAGCTCGTTTTTAGCCATCATCCCCTGTTCGTAGCGTATGTTCGCATCTTCATAGGAGCGGGTCAGAGCGTCAAACGCCTGCTGCATGGTCTCTACGGCTTTTTGCGCTTTGAGCGTTCCGGTATAGGCGTTGAGCACATCGAGTTTCAGGTCTGATTTGCGTGCGTTCGTGAGCAGTTGCTGCGCCGCGGTCTGCGAAGCGGCCGCGTCCATCATGGATTTGTCGACAAAACCGTTGAAGAGGTTGTATTTCGCAGTCAGATTATATTGATGAGACGGGGTGTAGGTAAATGCCGTGGACTTGTCGGCGTCCTGCCAGTTGAATCCGGCGTCCAGCGTCGGGTGAAACGGTGCTTGCGCATCCAGTTCAACGGTTTGTGCGTAGCGCAGGTTGCTCTGTGCTTTGGCGATGGTCGGCGAGTGCTGCAGGGCACGCTCGAGCGCTTCATCCAGGGTAAGCGACCAGAGCGTTGCGGTGGTGATGAGTAGTAGCGGCAGGGATCTCATGATGCTGGCTCCTCTTTTTGACGTAGTTTTTCAAGGCCGATGGCGAAGTACATCAGTGCCGGGGTGACGAAGATGGTGAAGAACATTGAAAATGCCAGACCGCCGGTAATGACAGAACCCAGACCGCGGTAGAACTCCGACCCGGGCCCCGGAACGAGTACCAGCGGCAGCATCCCGAATATGGAGGTCATGGAACTCATGAAGATGGGGCGCAGACGGCTGCGGGTCGCTTCGACGATCGCTTCTTTATGCTCCATATCGTGGTAGCGGATGTTGTTCAGCGACTGGTGTACGATCAAGATGGCGTTGTTCACGACGATACCGATAAGGATGATAAACCCGAGCATCGTCAGGATGTCCAGAGGCTGCGGCGCAATGAACGTATTGGTGATGCCCAGACCGATGAACCCGCCCGCTGCGGCAAGGGGAACGGTGAACATGATGACCAGCGGATAGACGAAGTTGCCAAAGAGCGCACTCATCAGCAGGTAGATGATCGCCAGTGCGAAAAGAAGGTTCCACTTCATCGAGTTGACGGTCTCGGCCAGTTTGTCCGCTTTGCCCGCAAGCTTGACGTCGGCTCCTTTGAACATACCCTGGTCGCGCATACCGGAAAGAATCCCCTGTTCGAGCGTTTCCATCGCCTCTTCGAGTGTCATAGTCATAGGCGGCGTTACCTGCAGGGTAATGGTCCGTTTGCCGCCAACATGGCGTATCTTGGTGATACCGGTCGTATGCTTCAGGTGTGAGAGCTCGGAGATGGGTATGAGCCCCGCAGAGGGTGTGGCGACCAGTGTCCTGTAGAGTGCTTCGGGGGAGTTGATGAACGCATCATCGGACTTCAGGATCATATCGACCGACTTTTTCCCCTCTTCGACATATTCGCTGATCTTTCGTCCGTCCATCAGTACATCCGCGGTAAAGCCGAATGTAGCGCTGTTAAGACCGACCGAGGCGAGGGCACTGCGGTCGGGAATAAGGTGCGCCTCGGGAAAGAGCACCTCAATGGAGGGGACCGGACGGATCTGGGCTCCGGGCATCTTCTGCTTAAGGGTACCGAAGAGCATACCGCCGATGTTGGCCAGTGTTTCAACGTTCTCACCGCTGATATCGATGTCGATATTTCGCCCTTCTCCGATCCCCTGCTCAAAGACGCCGCGCTGCAGGGTGATACCGAAGATCCCGGGAAAACTGTTGACTGCAGGCATCATAAAGGGGATGTATTCGCTTGCGCGCTGCTCCTCTTTCGAGATCATCCCCTGAATGATGAAGTCGCCGCTTGAGACAAAGAAGGTCCGTTTTATCGGCGGAACGCCACCGATCTCACTGTCGGCATAGTGGGGTTTCATATGTTCGTACAGACTGTAGCCGATCCCTTTTGACTCCTCTTCGGAAAGTCCCGGAGGCGGGATCAGGATGTTAAGTACGAGGTTCTGGTTGCCCTGGGGCAGGTACTCCATCTTCGGAAAGAGAAGCCAGATAGTAACCAGTGATGCAGCGCCCATCCCTGTGATGACGATGAGCTGGTTTATTTTGCGCTTGAGACTCCAGTGGACAACGGCCATAAAGAAGCCGTTGACCTTTCTGCCGAAGAGTACCATAAGGCTCTCGTGCTGATGTTTGGCAATACGCTCCTCTTTGCTCAGGGCATGCTCTTTTGAAGTATATTTCATCAGCTGTGTCCAGAGCATCGGGATGACCGAGATGGAGACGAAAAGAGAGAAGGAGATCGCCGCCGTGACTGCAATGGCAATATCTTTAAAGAGCTGACCCGCTTCGGACTGCAAGAAGATGACCGGAAGGAAAACGGCAATGGTCGTCAGCGCCGAGGCAATCAGGGCACCCCATACTTCCATGGCACCGTCATGGGCCGCTTCGAAAAAGTGTTTGCCCATCTTGCGGTGGCGGTCGATGTTCTCCAGCACGACGATGGCGCTGTCAAGCAGCATACCTACCGCAAAGGAGATACCCGCGAGCGAGATGGTATTGAGGCTTCTGTCCATCGCATTGAGTACGATAAAGGTCGCAATGATACTCACCGGTATCGCCATGGCGACGACGGCTGTGGAGGAGAGCGAACGCAAAAAGAGCAGAAGGATGATGATGGCAAGCAGACCGCCCACGGCGATGTTCTGTTTTACAAGATCGATCGCTCCCTGTATGTAATCGCGCTGGTCGTAGAACCACTCCAGGTGGATCTTTTTGGCGGGAAGTACGTTTTCGTTGAGGTGTTTTACGACGGCCTCGACACGGTTTGTGGTATCGACGACATTGGCGGAAGGGTCTACGCGTACGCCGTATATCAGTGCTTTTGAGATTCCTTTTTGTGTCGCGACAAGGATATTCGATTTGACTTTTTCATACCCTTTTCCGATAACGGCGACGTCACCGAGGCGTATCGTGCGCTGCCCGTCGTTGAAGAGGACCATCTGTTCAAGCTGCTCGATGGAGGTGAAACGTGCCGTTGTCCGAACGCGGTAGGTGCGTCGGTCGATATCCACGGTTCCTGCCGCCGTATCGCGGTTTTCACTCTGTATGGCGGCGGCGATCCTGTCGATGCTCAGACCGTATGATGCGAGGCGTTCGGGTGAGAGCACGATGTGGATCTGTTCTGCCGTACCGCCCGGGATGAAGATACTTGCGACCCCTTTGACCCGTTCAAGCTGCTCTTTGATCTCATTCTCAAGATAGGTCTTGTAGGTATCGATGTTGTTTGTATTGCCTTTATCGGCGACGAAGCCCATCCAGATGATCGGAGAGGCATTGGCGCCGGCTGAGGCGACGACCGGTTTCTCGACATTTTCGGGGTATCTGTCCACCTGGTTGAGTTTGTTGGAGACTTCCAGAAGGGCTTTGTTCATATCCGTACCCACCTCGAAGGTGAGGGTGATCTGGGCCAGGTTGTCTGAGGCGGTAGCTTCGTAGGAGACCAGGTCCGGGGTTGATTTGAGGTGCTCCTCTTGCTTGTCTATGATGTCACGTTCGACTTCACTCGGCGTTGCTCCCGGCCAGAGGGTCGTGACACCGATCTCTGGCTGGGTGACGTTCGGCGTCAGCTTATACGGCAGCTGCGAGAGTGCCAGAAACCCGAACATCAAAATCAGCACAACGCCGACGACGACGCTGACCGGTTTTTTGATGGAGAGGTCTATCATGTTCATTGGTTACCCTTTTCCATGACCGGCATGTTCGGGAAAATACGTTCATTCCCTTTGGTGACGATGCGCATCTTCTCTTGAAGGTTCTGTCCGGAGATCGCCGCCATATTTCCCTGATAGCCGATCACCTCTACGGGGATCATTACCGCTTTGCCATCGACTGCGGCAAAAACGCTGGTCTGTCCGAAACGCTTGATAACGGCATCGCGGGGTATGAGCAGGGCTTCTTGCTGTTTGAGCAGTGGTATTTTGACATCGATGCGCATCCCTTCGATGAGACCGCTCTTATTGGGGACATTGAGTTCGAGGGGAAAGCTGCGTGTGGAAACATCGGCAAGGGGGATAATGCTTTTTAAGGTGGTATCGATCTCTTCTGTACCGATAGTCGCGCTGAAGTGCTGGCCGTTTCGCAGGATGCCGATGAGACGGGCAGGGACGTTCAGCCGTGCTTCGATGCTGTCCGTGGCTACCAGTGTCGCCACGGTCGCGCCCTTGCCGACCCATTCGCCTACTTCGGTGTTCCGTGCGGTTATAATGGCGTCAAAAGGGGCCTTGATCCGGCTCTTTTCAAGCTGGATATCCATGGCTTTTACTTCGCTTTGTATGGATGCGACCTTCGCTTTAAGGCTCTGCGTAGCGTAAAAAACCTGGTCATAGTTGCTGCGCGAGATACTGTTGCGCTCATAGAGTACTTTGGTACGTTCCATATCGCGTTCCTGTCGGGTCAAGTCCGCTTCAAGCGCTTTTAACGCCGAGCGCTTTGCCTCCGTGTTCGCTTTTAATATGCTGCTGTCGAGTGTCAGGAGGGTGTCGCCTTTGCGGACGCGCTCGCCTTCGCGGAACATAATAGCGCTGACGGAGCCTTCAGATTCGGAAGCAAGAGCACTTTTTTTGTCGTAATAGAGGGTGCCGACGTAAGTCTGCAGGGGACTGACTTCGCCCTTGACCAGGGGTGCCGTGACGACGAGAGAAGGGCGGGGCGCTTTTTCGGCGGCCAGGGCGAACGGCGCGTTCAGCAGCAGTAAAATGGGCAATAGGTGTTTCATCTTTTTTCCTTTTGGCGTGTTGTCAGTCATTGGCGATACCTTTCCAGTAGATATTGAATGTCTCGTCTATGGCCTGTGGCGTGCATTTTTTCGGAAACTGTATAAAATAGGAGATGTTCATGCGGATGTTCCATATATAGTGTTCACGAATATACTCCGTATCACTGCTGCGCATGATCTTTTGCTGCGCTGCCGCTTCAAAGTGCTGCATGCAGTGTGCAAAACGTTCGAACATCTCATTGATCGCACTTTCGCTGGCATAATGGAAAAATGAGTAGCGTTCGAGAAAGTGGAAATATTCCGTATGGGTTGTTCCCCACTCAATATCGAGGCGCCATTTCTCCCGCAGTTGCGCGTAGATGCCATCGGCTTCACTTCCGTGTTCATACTGATACTCGATGAGTGAGTCGTATATGAAGCTGTAGAGGGCATGTACCAGTTCCTCTTTTGTCTTGAAGTGATGAAAAAGCGTGCCGGTAGCCACCCCGGCCTCTTTCGCTATCAGGGATGTCGGTGTGCCTTGAATGCCTTTTTCGACAAAAAGACGCATGGCGGTTTCCAGGATCTGTTCACGTTTTGTAGCCATTGTTAACCTCTAGACTGATTAGTCGGTTTGTATTATAGCCAAGGATAGGTAATGGTTTTTCTGAAATATGAAAATTAGCAGTGGGGCGTTCCGGAAAGGCTGAACACAAATGCCTTTAAGCACACATAATCAATCCGGTGTTACAATAGTGCCATGTACTATAAAAGCGGCATCGACGAAACCCTCGAAAAACTCGATACAACAGCAGCAGGCCTTGGCAGCGAAGAGGTCCAAAGACGTCAGGAGACGTATGGCCTTAATGCGCTTCCCAAAGAGCATGCCAAAAGTCTGATAGAAGTTTTTATCCAGCAGTTCAAAAGCCCCATTATCTACATTTTGCTTATCGCCGCCGCCGTGACCTTCAGTATTGAAGAGTATACGGATGGTTATTTTATCCTCGCAGTGCTCTTTTTAAATGCCGTTATAGGTACCTACCAGGAGTATACGGCCGCTACACGGGCAGAAAGTCTCAAACATGCCATCAAAACCATTGTCCGGGTGATCCGCAGCGGTTGTATTCATGAAATAGAGAGCGAACTGTTGACGATCGGCGATATTGTCGTACTTGAATCGGGAAGCAAGGTCCCGGCTGATTTGAGGCTTATCAGTTCAGCGAACCTGATGGTAAACGAATCATTGCTGACCGGCGAATCACTTGAAGTGCATAAAGAGGCGGAGTTTTTAAGCGAAGAGGCCGACCTGCAGGTCGCTGACCGGAAAAACATGGTCTATGCGGGCACTTACGTTGCCAGCGGCCGGGCCGAAGGTGTTGTGACGGCTATAGGTATCGCTACCGAGATCGGGAAGATTGCGCAGATGATGGCATCGGGAGGAGGGGGTGAAGCGCCGCTGGTCATTCGGATGCGCCGCCTCTCCCTGACGCTTGCCAAAGCGGTCGGCGTGGTGGTGCTGTTTTTACTGCTGGTCGGGTTCTATCGCGGGATGGAGTGGTTCGATATCTTCATCTTCGCCGTGGCTTTGGCGGTCTCCGCGATCCCAGAAGGATTGCCCGTAGCCATAACCGTTGCACTCACATCGGCCAGCCTGGCCATGTCCAAGCGCAATGTGATAGTCCGCAAGCTTTCGGCCATCGAAGCGTTGGGCTCGTGTACGCTGATCGCCAGCGACAAGACGGGCACCCTGACGAAGAACCAGTTGAGCGTGGAGCATTTCATCCCGCATCACGGAACGTTCGGTGAAGATGAGGAACTTGTGCACGTGACCCACCTTGCCTCCGTGCTCTGTAACGAGATCAAGATCGAGCGTGATGCGGAAGAGATGACGTTTATCGGCGATCAGGTAGATATCGCGCTGGCCAAACACGCCATCAGCGCCGATGAAGCGTACATCCTCGATGCGGATGACTACGACCGCCTCGATGAGATCCCCTATGAGCCGCAAAACCGCTATTCGGCTATCATGGTCGAACGCGAGGGACGCTCTTACGAGTTTGTAAAAGGATCACCGGAGACGGTATTGGAGTTCTGCGATCTGAGTGAAGAACAGCGCGAAGAGATACTTGAGCATGTCAACGAGTGGGCGGCAAAAGGGTATCGCAACATCGCGCTCGCATATAAAACGGAGGTGGGCCCTTCGATAGCCCTCGAAGGCTTTACCTACCTGGGATTCATGGCTATTATCGATCCGCTGCGCGAGGAGTCGGTGGAGTCGGTACGCCAGGCCGGTGAAGCGGGAATATCTGTCGTGATGGTGACCGGCGATCACCCCAGTACGGCTTATTACATCGCTTCGCAATTGGGCATCGCTGAAGGACGCGAGGATATCATCGACGGTGTAGGGTTGAAACAGTGGCAGGAAGCGGGCAGTGACCCCGAGGCGATCCGTTATAAAACGGTCTTTGCCCGGGTTAACCCCGAACAGAAGAAAGAGATAGTCCGTGCCTTTCAGCAGCTGGGCCATTTTGTCGCGGTGACCGGCGACGGCGTCAATGACGCACCGGCACTCAAATATGCGAACATTGGCATTGCGATGGGGAAGAGCGGTACGGATATCGCCCGCTCGACCGGGGATATCATTCTTACAGACGATAACTTTACATCCATCGTTAACGGGATAGAAGAGGGGCGCCGCGCCTATGACAACATACGCAAGGTGATCTACCTGCTGGTATCGACTGGGTTTGCGGAGATCGTACTGGTGACACTCTCTTTTTTGATGGGGATGCCGCTGCCGCTTCTTCCCGTGCAGCTGCTCTGGCTGAACCTCGTCACCAACGGACTTGAAGATGTCATGTTGGGATTGGAGAAAGCGGAACCGGGAGTGTTGCAACGCAAGCCCAGACCGCCGAGCGAACGGGTATTTAACACCATCATGCTCCGCCGTGTCATCGTCGGCGGACTTTACATGGCGCTGGTCGCATTTGCACTCTTCTATCTCCTGTTGGAGATGGGTTACAGTGAATACAGCGCACGTAATATGACGCTGCTGTTGATGGTGCTCTTTGAGAACGTTCATGTCTTTAATGCCCGCAGCGAGGTGAACTACCTGCACCGCATCGGCTACCGCAGCAGCACGCTTCTGATCGTGTGGGT
>JBFEWT010000205.1:0-2432 GCA_041546225.1 Sulfurimonadaceae bacterium | reverse complement strand
CTCGATCATACGGACCCCCGTCGTATACGGCGAAGGGGTCAAAGGCAATATCCGCAGCCTGCTGAAACTCGTGGACACACTTCCGGTCCTGCCGTTGGGAGGCATTGAAAACCGGCGAAGTATGGTCTATGTCGGTAACCTTTGTGCGCTTGTCGATGCCCTCATAAACACCCCAAAAGGGGGTGTGTTCCTCGCTTCGGACAACCACCCCTTCTCGACAACCACCCTTATTACGGAAATAGCCGATGCCATGGGGAAAAAGTGTTTTCTTTTTCAGCCCCCACTGTTTGCATGGCTGCTAAAAAAATTCAAACCGGCACTCCATGCCAGGCTCTTCGGCTCACTCTCTGTGGATACAAAGAAGAGCAATGCCCGACTCGGTTTCACACCTCCATACTCGAGCAAAGAGGGGGTTGAAGCGATGGTAAGGTGGTATAAAAATGCTGCTTAGCCTTTTTCTCTTTTTAAGCGCTGCGCTTCTCACCTACGCCATACGCGAATTCGCCCTGAAAAAGGAGCTACTCGACCACCCCAATGAACGCAGCTCCCACACCGTTCCTACACCGCACGGCGGCGGTATAGCCATCGTTATTACCTGCTATGCAGGCTTCATCTACCTCTTTACACAGGCGCAGATGCCCGAAGGACTCTTCTGGGCACTAATGAGTTCACTTCCGCTCGTCATCATCAGCCTGATCGACGATGTCAAGCCGCTGAGTGCAAAACTCCGTATCGCCGTGCACCTCTTCAGCGCAGGTGCTGCGCTTTATTTTCTCGGCGGTGTGCAGGAAGCCGATTGCATCCTCTTCACCCTTCACGGTCTCTGGCTCAATATCCCCGCGCTGCTGCTTATCGTCTGGATGCTCAACCTCTACAACTTCCTTGACGGCATCGACGGCTATGCCGGTTCGCAAGCGGTCTTTATCGGCCTGGCCGCCTTTATGCTTTTTGGAAGTGTCCCCGCTTTGGCGGTCGCCATGGCGGCGTTGGGCTTTTTGCTCTTCAACTGGCAGAAAGCGTCCATTTTCATGGGCGACGTGGGAAGTGCCTTTTTGGGATTTATCTTTGCCGTTCTCGCCCTGCATGATGCATCATCCGCCTCTTTCCTCGCATGGATAACGCTCCCCATTCTTTTTGGGTTTGATGCGACACTGACGCTCTATCGCCGTTTCAGACGCGGCGAGAATGTCACACAGGCACATAAAGAGCACGCCTATCAACGGCTGGTGCAATCGGGGTTTTCTCATCAGAAGACCGTTGTGTTCGCAATGTTTATCAATCTCATGCTATTATCTGCCTTACTGGCAGGAGGCGAGACCTCCTACCCCTATATCCTATTGGCAAGCCTTCTACTACTTTATACAGTAGTACGGTGGATTGACCGGCGCAAGAGAGCAGTGTGAAGAACCTTTTACAACCCAGCAACACCAAACGTATTCTCTTTTTCCTTTTAAGCGACCTGCTGCTTTCGCTCTTTTCACTCTACAGCGCCTACCTCCTGCGCTTCAACTTCGATATTCCATCACAGTTTTTGGAAAGCTTTTGGCTTGTCTTTCTCATATTGGCCGCATTGAAAGTCTCTTTGATGGTCTATTGGCATGTCTACTATGTCGCCTGGCGCTTTTTCGGTTTCAACGAATCCAAGAACATCATTAAAGCGCACCTGCTTGCGTATGCCCTGTTTACCCTTATCTACCTGGTATTCAGCGACGCTTTTGCTCCGTTCCCGCGCAGCGTCATCCTTATAGACCTCTTCCTCTCCATGTTCCTCATCGGCATGCTGCGCATTGCAAAGCGTCTGATAATCGAACAGAACCACAATGTCGCCCTGAAGCAGACGCTCATCCTCGGTGTAAACCCCCGGACGGCGTCCATCATCAAAAGTGCCCGCGACGGTGATATCCCCTACTATCCCGTCGCCATTGCCGTATTGCGCGATGAAAACCGCAGCGCCGTCAACACCTACATCCATGATGTCAAAGTCTTCTCCCGGGAGAAGATACGGGAGTTGATCGAAGAGAAAAACATTCAGGCGGCCATCGTGACGACCGAACTGGGAAAGAGTGAACTTGGCGAACTCTTTGAGATGCTCACCTCTGCGGGCGTGCATGACATCAAGCAGATCAAACTGCTTGGCGACCGCCACGAAAAACTTCAGGACCTCTCCATCGAAGACCTGCTTGCCCGCCGCCCAAAAGACCTTGACACCGAAGCTATCGGCAGCTTTGTCAAAGACAAGCGCGTGCTCATCACCGGGGCGGGCGGCAGCATAGGAAGTGAGATAGCCCTGCAGTGCCAGCGTTTCGGTGCCAGCGAGCTGATCCTTGTCGATAACAGCGAATACAGCCTTTACGCCATAGGCGAGAAACTTCCGCAGGCCCTTTTGAAGCTGGTGAGCGTCACGGAGCGCACGGCACTGCAGAAGATCTTCG
>JBFEWT010000105.1:0-7678 GCA_041546225.1 Sulfurimonadaceae bacterium | reverse complement strand
TCTTTTTCTAAAATTGTAAGTTTCTCTTCGTGCTCATCACGGAAAAGTCTTTTCTCTTTTTGGAAATAGTTTTTAGTTTTGTTATACTCATCTTGAATATTTTCACTAAATGATTTAATGATAGCATTCATAGCAAAACGGTTAACTTCTACTAAGTCCTCACCATTGATCTTACTTCCAGCTTTATAATCAGTATCGCCGATTTTAATATCAGAACTTAAAGGCTCTTTAGTTAAAAGCTCAGTTACTCTTAACATCTCTTCTTTATCTATCATAAGAAGACGATCATAATGCTCACGCTCTAAGTAATCTCTCTCTTCTTTTTCAAGTTCAAGTGCACGAGGATCTTTGTCATAACCTTTTTTAGTAAAGATTTTGACATCAACTACTACACCTTCCATACTTGGAGGACAGTAAAGTGATTTGTTTATAACATGACCCGCTTTTTCACCAAAAATTGCACGTAACAAGCGCTCTTCAGGAGTCGGTTTTACTTCACCTTTTGGAGAAACCTTACCGACAAGGATCATACCGCCGCTGACGTGTGTACCGATCTTGACGATACCGCTCTCGTCAAGGTGGGCAAGTTCATCGTCACGGACATTCGGGATGTCACGTGTGATCTCTTCGACACCGTGCTTAAGTTCGCGCGCTTCGGCTTCTTTCTCATAGATATGGACAGAAGTGTAAGCATCTTCGCGGATCATGCGCTCGGAGATGACGATCGCATCCTCGAAGTTGTAACCGCTCCATGGCATAAACGCTACCATCGCATTGATACCCAGTGCAAGTTCGCCCTGATCCATGTTCGGACCGTCAGCAAGTACCTGGCCTTTTTGGACCATGTCGCCAGTCTTCACGATAGGCTTCTGAGAGAAGGTCGTGTTCTGGTTGGTGCGCAGGTTTTTCTGCAGCGGGTAGTAATCGATAAACGTACCGTCTTCGTCTTCACCCATCACGTAGATGTGTTTAGCGTCGACTTTTTCGACTTTACCCGCGCGCTCAGCCTTGGCACACTCCCATGAGTCGCGTGCAACGAGTTTCTCAACACCCGTACCGACCATTGGAGCCTGCGGACGCAGAAGCGGAACCGCCTGACGCTGCATGTTCGATCCCATGAGTGCACGGTTGGCATCATCATGTTCAAGGAACGGAATAAGTGACGCGGCAACACCGACAACCATGTGCGGTGAAAGGTCGCGCAGCTCACACTCTTTTGGAGACTTCAGCATGATCTCGCCGTCTTGGCGGATCTCTACCAGGTCTTCAGTGAAGTTGCCGTTATCATCCAGAACAGTAGAAGCCGCGGCAATGACCTTGCCCTCTTCCTGCGTTGCAGTCAGGTAAACGACCTCTTTCGTCACCACGCCGTCTTTGACAACGTTGTATGGTGCCTCGATGAAACCGTGCTCGTTGACTTTTGAGTATGTCGCAAGCGTGTTGATAAGACCAATGTTCTGGCCCTCCGGTGTCTCAATCGGACAGATACGGCCGTAGTGTGTCGGGTGGACGTCACGTACTTCGAAGCCGGCGCGCTCTTTGACAAGACCGCCCTCACCCAGTGCAGAGAGACGACGCTTGTGCGTGACTTCTGAAAGCGGGTTTGTCTGGTCCATGAACTGAGACAGCTGACCGCCGGAGAAGAACTCCATGATTGTCGATGTGATCATCTTCGAGTTGATCAGGTCATGCGGCATAAGCTCTGCAGTCGGACCGCTCATTGTAGAGAGCTTGTCTTTGATCGCTTTTTGCATCTTGATCAGACCGTTGTGCAGCTCGTTTCCGAGAAGCTCGCCGATAGAACGGATACGGCGGTTACCAAGGTGGTCACGGTCATCGATATGACCCTGACCGTTCTTGACTTTAATGACGTATTTGACCGTGTTGATGATATCTTCGTTGGTCAGTACGGTTACGTACTCAGGAACGTTCATACCAAGTTTGTGGTTCATCTTCATACGACCGACACGTGTCAGGTCATAACGCTCAGGATCAAAGAAGAGCTGGTTGACGAATGCTTTTGCAGCCTCTTTCGTTACCGGCTCGCCCGGGCGCATGACTTTGTAGATACGGATAGCCGAAAGGTCGTTTTCGTCTTCGATATCTTCCGTCTGCTTAAGCAGTTTCAGTGAATCTACGTCAGCGATAAATGCATTAATGATGGAGCTGTCAACACCCTCTGCGAGGTCGTTGGCGATAACAAACTCGGTTACGCCCGCTTCTGCCATCTTTTTAAGTTTAAGCTCGTCGATAGCCGTCATCGTATCGAAGAGTACTTCGCCTGTTTCAGGGTTGATGATAGGCTCTGCAAGGTAACGCTCTGTAAGCGTTTCAAGCGGGTACTGAACCGATTTAAGACCGTTGTCGATCAGTTTCTGCGCTTTTTTCGTAGAAAGACGCTTGCCGCTTGCAAGAAGGACTGTACCGTCAGCATCTACCAGGTCAAAGTCAAGGCGACCTGCGAAATCGTTTGCATCGAAATCCATTACGAAACGGTTTTCCTGGATATTGATCGTCTGAAGCGGATAGAAGAGCTTCAGGATATCCTGTTTGCTGTATCCGAGGGCACGGAACATGATCGTTACAGGCACTTTACGGCGCTTGTTGATACGCATGTAAAGGATATCTTTCGGGTCGTACTCAAAATAGAGCCATGAGCCGCGGTCCGGGATGATCTGACCGGTATAGATAAGTTTGTTGCCGGTCGTAGTAGACTCTTCTTCTTTGAAGATAACACCGGGGCTTCTGTGAAGCTGGTTGACGACAACGCGCTCGACACCGTTGATGACGAATGACGTGCGGTCTGTCATCAGAGGTATGTCGCGGATAAAGATCGTCTGCTCTTTGATATCTTTGACGCCGAGCTTCTCTTTGGTGTTTTCATCGCGGTCCCAAAGGACAAGGCGCGTCTTCATACGAAGTGATACAGAGTATGTCAGGCCGCGTTCCATACATTCGCGAACCGTATATTTCGGTTTACCGACTTCCGAACCAAGGTACTCAAGGGTGAGTCTGTTCTGTGCATCATGAACAGGGAAAACAGATTGGAAAACTTTTTCAAGTCCACTGTCGGCACGATCTTTTTGATCTAACATCAAAAAAGTCTCATAAGAGTTTTGCTGTAGTTGCAGTAGATTAGGTACATCAATTTGCTGAGGGGTCTTCGCAAAATCTACGCGTAAGCGGTTTCCGGAATACAGAGTATTTAACATGGGCTACCTCAATCGAAGTTAATAGTCTCAAAACGTATGTTCAGGCGAAGCAGTGACGTTTGTGAGTAAGTGCAGTCTAAGTCAGGCGTCCCTGACTCTATAACGACATAAGGGCACTTTCCCGAGTCGATACAAAATCAGCTCGGAACAGTGCCCAAAGGGGGTGGAGAGCAGTGCTCTCCGGAATTATGAAATGCTTACTTGAGCTCGACAGAAGCGCCAGCTTCTTCAAGTTCTTTCTTAGCAGCTTCAGCGTCTTCTTTAGAAACACCTTCTTTGATTGTTGTAGGTGTACCTTCAACAGCTTCTTTAGCCTCTTTAAGACCAAGACCTGTAAGACCACGAACAGCTTTAATAACGTTGATTTTCTTCGCACCAGCGTCAGTAAGAACAACATCAAACTCAGTTTTCTCTTCAGCAGCAGCACCACCAGCGACAGCGCCACCAGCAACAGCTACAGGTTGTGCAGATACACCGAACTTCTCTTCAAACTCTTTTACAAGCTCAGACAGTTCAAGAACTGAAAGACCTGAAATAAACTCTAGTACGTCTTCTTTAGTTACAGCCATAATTTTCTCCATTATGTATTTTAATTACGCATTGCGTGTTTTCGCCCTGCTTTCATAAATAAGCGCGGCGGTTATTAGATGCCTGAAAGCATCTCCTAATCAAAGTAGATGCTTACGCTTCTTCTTTTTGTTTTCTAAGCGCATCTAGGCCAATTGTGAAGTTCGCAACCGGAGCCATCCATGTAGCTGCAAGCATTCCCAGTAGCTCTTCGCGACCTGGAAGTTTTGCAAATGCTTCGATTTTCGAAGTATCAGCAGCTTCACCGTCGAGGTAACCTGCTTTGATAACGAATTTGTCATTATCTTTAGCAAAATCAGCAGCGACTTTAGATGCAGAGATAACATCGTCAGACCATACAAAGATATTTGTATCTTTGATCTCAACACCCGTCATACCCGCACTTTCAAGTGCGATAGTTGCCAAAGTGTTTTTGACAACCTGAACAGATGTGTCTTTTGCTTTAGCAGCACCGCGAAGTGCTTCAAGCTCAGAAACCGTAAGACCTTTATAGTCACAGATTACTACAGCTGCAGTATCCGTAAAAGATGCTTTAAGTTGATCAAGAAGTTCAGCTTTTTGTGTTTTAGTCATGTGTATTCTCCTTTCCAGACATCAAACTTCAAGTTGAGCGGTCAAAACCGATTAAGCCGGAGCCTCTAACTGTCTTTAGTCCATAAAATAATTTCAAGATCGAAGATCTCAAATCGGAAATCTGGATAGATTACCTATAAAAAATCTTACATATATAGAAATAAGGAGTGGGATTATAGCTAACTTTTTATAAAAATATGCTTTAGAAAATATATTACTGATTTTGCGGTAAATAGTGTCAGTCGATTGAAAATGATGATTGATTGTAGGTAAACAGAGAAGGAACTATACGGGAAACCCGTATAGTTTAAAAAGACTATTTGATGTCTGCAAGTTCCTGCAGGTCAAATTTAACTGCAGGACTCATAGTGAGTGAGAGTGCAGCGTTTTTAATGTAACGGCCTTTAGCCGATGCAGGTTTTTGCTTGTTGATCGCCGTAACGAAAGCAACGATGTTCTCTTTGATCTTTTCAGCATCGAAGCTGACTTTGCCGATACCGGCGTGGATGTTACCTTTTTTGTCAACACGGAAAGCGACCTGGCCGCCTTTTACGTTTGCGACAGCTTTTGCAACATCCGGAGTTACTGTACCGGTCTTAGGGTTAGGCATAAGACCTTTTGGCCCTAGAATACGACCGATCTTACCGACAACGCCCATACAATCCGGAGCAGCGACAACAACATCAAAGTCGATGTTGCCCGCTTGGATCATATCTACGATTTCATCTGTACCGACGATGTCTGCACCTGCTTCACGTGCTGCGTCTGCCGCTGCACCTTTAGCAAATACCGCAACACGGACAGTTTTACCAGTGCCGTTAGGAAGCACAACAGCACCACGTACCATCTGGTCTGCATGACGCGGGTCGACACCAAGATTCATTGCGATCTCTACTGTCTCGTCGAATTTTGCTGATTTAAGCTCTTTGATAAATTCAGAAGCTTCAGCGATAGTATAATTTTTTGTATTATCAATTTTTTCGCTTAATTGCGTATAGCGTTTGCTTGCCATTTTGAGTTCTCCTGTCAAGTTCTGCCGCAGTTATTTTGAATCTTTGCGGTCGAAGATTATAGTGGTGTAGATTAGTCTACGATTTCAATACCCATTGAACGTGCTGAACCAGCGATGATGTTAGCTGCTGCTTCTTCGTCATTAGTATTAAGGTCGGCGATTTTCGCTTTAACAACGTCCATCAACTGTGCCTTGGTGATCTTGCCAACTTTGTTTTTCAACGGGTTGTCAGTACCTTTTTTAAGGCCTGCTGCTTTCATAAGCAGTGCAGATGCCGGTGGCTGCTTCGTAATAAACGAGAAACTTCTGTCAGAGTAAACTGTAATAACTACAGGTACTTTGAATCCCATTTTATCTTTCGTTTTTTCATTGAATGCTTTACAGAATTCCATGATGTTAACACCACGCTGTCCTAGCGCAGGACCAACCGGCGGTGCCGGGTTTGCTTTACCAGCTTCAATCTGAAGCTTGATGTAATCCATAACTTTTTTTGCCATTTGTGCTTCCTTTCTTTTGGATTAAATAATTTTTTCGACTTGCGTATACGAAATGTCGACCGGTGTGCTACGGCCGAAGATCGATACGTTAAGCTTCAGTGTTCCATGCTCGAGATCATACTCGTCCACAGTACCCGTGAAGTTTGCAAACGGGCCGTCGATAATACGAACCATCTCGCCCATTTCGAAGTAGACCTTCGGTTTAGGTGCCGCACGGTTCTCGACACGGTCAAGGATCGTGTTGATGTCCGCTTCGCTGAGTGGCGTCGGGTGATTTGACTCACCGATAAAGCCCGAAACACGTGAAATCGACTGGATCATATGCTGTATGTCTGTCGTCAAATCGATCTTCGCAAAAACATACCCTGAATAAAGTGAACGTTCTGTTACTTTTTTCTTTCCGTTTTTTACTTCGATCACATCTTCTGTCGGTACGATCACTTCCGTGATCACGTCTTGAAGTTTATGTTCTTCAATAAGATTTTCGATAGCAGCTTTAACACTGCGCTCGCTACCGGCATAGGTCTGGATCGAATACCATTGTTGTGCCATGACTTTTCTCCTAACCTAAGATTGCCGACAGGGACGAAGACATGATCAGATCGATCAATGCCAAAAAGAGTGATACGAATGTCACTACCAAGAAAACAGCAAAGAACGCTTGTCTCACCTGTGGCCATGTCGGAAAGATAACTTTCGACAGTTCCAGTTTGGAGTTTCTAATATAACTATTGATATTTTTCATTTCCGCATCCTTATGCCATTTCCGACAAATAGAGCTCTTAAGCTGCATTGGTTGAAAATGTGTGGCAGGCGTGGAGGGACTCGAACCCCCAGCACCCGGATTTGGAATCCGGTGCTCTACCATTGGAGCTACACGCCTATAATCTCCCGAAGGAGAAAACTACTATTAAAGTTTTGCTTCTTTGTGAACAGTGTGCTCACGGCAGAACTTACAGTATTTGCGTACAGAAAATTTTTCTGTATGCGTCTTTTTGTTTTTAGTTGTGTGATAGTTACGACGAGTACACTTCTCACAAGCTAAGTGAATGTTTTCACGCATAGTTAAAACCTATTTGGGTGCGAATTCGGAGAACCGAATTACGCAAGAATTTTAGAAACGACGCCAGCGCCTACAGTACGGCCGCCTTCACGGATAGCGAAACGAGTACCTTCTTCCATCGCGATCGGAGCGATGAGTTCAGCAGTAATAGCAACGTTGTCACCTGGCATAACCATCTCAGTACCTTCTGGTAGAGTGATCGCACCAGTAACGTCAGTTGTACGTACGTAGAACTGAGGACGGTAACCGTTGAAGAATGGAGTATGACGACCACCTTCATCTTTTGAAAGGATATACACTTCCGCTTCAAATTTAGTGTGTGGAGTGATTGAGCCCGGCTTACAAAGAACCTGACCACGTTCAACGTCTTCTTTCTTAGTACCACGAAGAAGAACACCACAGTTGTCACCAGCTTCACCCTGCTCCATTTCTTTACGGAACATTTCAACACCTGTTACAGTAGTTGACTGAGTGTCACGGATACCAACGATTTCGATAGTCTCACCGACTTTAACAACACCACGCTCGATACGGCCAGTAACAACTGTACCACGACCAGAGATTGAGAAAACGTCCTCAACCGGCATCAAGAACTCTTTGTCAGTTTCACGAGTAGGCTCTGGGATGTAAGCATCTACTTCAGCCATAAGCTTCTGGATCTTTTCAGACCATGGTCCAAGGTTACCAGTTTTAGCTTCTTCAAGTGCCTGAAGTGCAGAACCAGCTACGATTG
>JBFEWT010000056.1:0-12537 GCA_041546225.1 Sulfurimonadaceae bacterium | reverse complement strand
TCTTCTTTGTGCATCGGTACCTGCCGGATCGCCGTCTCGAGATTTTCATACAGCGATCCGATCGTTTGGGCACTCAGGGCTATTCGCTCAAGCGCATTCTCGCGGTATTTCTTCTGCAGGAGTTTCGTATTGAGCAAAATCGCGCTAACCGGGGTGTTGAGATCGTGAATCACATCTTTTAAAAAGGTCTCCATCAGATCCAGTGCGTCACGCATGGGACGAAGCGCATAGAGAGCATAAAGGATAGAGAGTACAAAGAGGCACGCCACCACCAGGGCGTAGAAGAGGGCTATCCTTGTCACTGACGCTTTGCGCTCGTTCACATAACGTTCATACGGGTAGATCACTTTCAGACGGTTCAAAGAAGAACCGGGCATACCGAACAGCGCATAGACTTCATGCTCGCTTACTACGAGTCGTTCCGGTACTTCCTCTGCATCCACAGGAATGATATCCATTGAAAAATCCGGATTTTTAAAGTCATAGTTGAAAAGTTTCATCTGCGCCAGAAGTGCCCGGTCGTACGCAGCACTCTGCTCGGCATGATAAAGATAGGTGATGATGCCGCTCAGCAGTGCCAGCGAGATAAAGAAAATGGAAAAGCTTTTAAGAAAGGACTCTTTTTCATACGACTTCAAGACGGTACCCCACTCCCCTGATATTGCTCACCTCTATCTGCAGCCGCTTTTTCATCTTGGTCAGCTGCACCCGCAGTGAAAGGTCTGATGGCTGTTCCATCAGATCGTAGAACTGCTCTTTGGTGACGATGTCCCCGGCATGGGTAATAAGCAGGGCAAAGATATCGCGTTCGAACTTTGGCAGATCGATACGCTTTCCCGCCTTTATCAGCTCTTCTTTGAGCGGGTCATAGGTGATATCACCATAATGCAGCACGGAAGTGTTCTTCTTCATGAGTGCGCGTATGCGGATCAGAAGTTCATCCATATCAAAAGGTTTTTTGACATAATCGTCCGCGCCGGCGTCAAATCCTTTGGAGAGCGATTCGATGTCACGCAGTGCACTCACGAAGATCGCAGGCGTCTTGTCACCGCTTTGGCGCATTTCGCTTAAAAAGTCAAAACCGCTCACCAGCGGGACGTTGACATCGAGCAGGTAAAGGTCAAATTTCAGATCAAAACAGGCCTCAAAAGCGCTCTCGCCGTCCCTACAAGCCTTAACTTCATACCCTTCGTCACGAAGAATCTCCTGAAGCGTCTGCGACAACATCTCATCATCTTCGAGTAACAGAATAGATGCCATGAAGACTCTCCTCCCATAACAGTTCTGATTATTGTACCCAAGATCCCTTGCCTCTTTAGGTAAAATACACTATGCAAACGATCAAGAGTACGCTTTTAACAGCGCAAAAAGGGCTTCTTCATACCTTCACGACACGCAAAGACGGCAAAAGCCGTCCTCCGTTTGAGAGCGCCAACCTGGCTTTCCATGTCGGAGACTGCAAAGAGGATGTCATGGCTAACCAGCACCAACTCGCCAAGGAACTCGGCTACGAACTCTCCCGACTGGTCCATATGCGCCAGATCCACTCCAACCGTGTCGTTGTTATCGGCGAAGAGCACGGCTTCGACAACCCGCCCGAATGTGACGCCGTCGTGACCGACATGCCCGGCGTACCGCTGATGGTCATGACCGCAGACTGTACACCTATACTCTTTTTTGATCCCGTCAAAAGAGTCGTTGCCGCCGTGCATGCGGGCCGTGCGGGTGCGTTTAACAATATAACAGCAGCTGCGCTGGAGGTGATGCACGAACGTTTCGGATCCGACACGGCAGATATCCTGGCCGTTATGGGACCCTCTATTCATGTCTGCTGTTATGAGGTGGGGAAGACAATAGCCGATGAAGCCGCAACGCTGGGCTTTGGTTATGCCGTTGAAAGCCGGGAGGGGAGTCACTATCTCGATGTCAACAGGATCATCAAAAAGCAGTTAGATGATTGCGGGATTACTCAGGCACATACGCAGGAGCTTTCGCACTGCAGCGCATGTGAGAACGAGCGCTTTTTCTCCTACCGTGCGGACGATCAGAAAACCGGGCGCACGGCCGGCGTGATTATGCTCAGGTAAGTCTTGCTTTGACTCTTTCAGCCAGCTGTTCTGGCTGCAGTCCCAACGACTTTTCGACATCCGGTGTCTTGCCGTGGGTAATAAAGTTGTCGCTGTACTCGAACGTCGTCACTGAAACTCCGGTTATCGCTTCTTCGGCGAGGAACTCGAGCAGTGCGCTTCCCACACCGCCCATCGCGGCGCTGTCGCTGAAGACGAACCACTGTCTATGGCGCTCCGCCATTATGCGCAGCATCGCCTTGTCCAGCGGCTTGACAAAACGCAGGTCCAGCAGAGATGCTTTGGAGTCGAGCAGCTCCATCGTCTGGGCTGCGCGGCCGACACCGTTGCCGTAACCTATGAAGAGTACATCGCTGTCGTTGGAGACCAGCAGCTGTGACTTGCCCAGTTCAAACGGCACAGACTCCGGTAAATCCGCCTCCAAAAACGCGCCGCGCGGGTAACGCAACGCAGCGGGGTGATCATAGACGGCCGCGAAGCCGACCGCCTGATGAAATGACTTCTCGTCGCGCGGGGCAAAGAGCGTCATATTCGGGATAGCGCGCAGGAAACTGATGTCAAAAACGCCCTGATGCGTCTCGCCGTCTTCTCCGACGATACCCGCACGGTCCATCGCGATGACGACAGGCAGGTCCATCAGGCAGACATCATGGACGACCTGATCGAACCCGCGCTGCAAGAACGTCGAGTAGATCGTACAGAACGGCTTAAAACCCTCCGCTGCGAGCGCCCCCGCAGAGGTGACGGCATGCTGTTCGGCGATGGCGACATCCCAGAAGCGCTCCGGGTAGGCTTCCATCAGTTCCGAGAGGCCCGTGCCGCTGGGCATGGCAGCCGTCATGCCCACTACTTTTTCATTATGCGCGGCAACATGCATCAGCGCATCGGTATAGATCTGCGTCGCACTTTTCGCGCCGCTTTTTTTCTTCGCATCACCTGTCTCGCGGTCAAACGGCCCGACGCCGTGCCACTTCTCGAACTGGCCCTCGGCTATCTTGTAACCCTTGCCTTTAAGGGTCTGCGCATGGATGATAACCGGTTTTTTCAGCGCTTTGGCACGTTCAAGTGTCTCGACTAGCTGTTTAAGGTCATGCCCGTCTACCGGACCGATATACTCGATGCCCAACTCTTCAAACAGGATACCCGGCGTGATCAGCTTGAACGACTCTTCGAAACGTTTGGCGAGATAGTGCGCGCTGTCACCGAAGTTGTCCACGAACTGTTCCGTACGCTGCTTGAACTTCTGGTAAAACGGACTCGCCATCGCCGATGAGAGTATTCGGCTAAGAGAACCGATGGGCTTGGCGATACTCATCTCGTTGTCGTTAAGGATGATGACCATCGGGTATTTGCGGTCGCCGAGTTCGTTCATCGCTTCATAGACCATACCCGCACTCATAGAGCCGTCGCCGATCATTACGACAGGGACACGTTCACCCTGTTCGCCCTTGAGCGCGATAGCCTTGGCTGCGCCGACTCCCAAAGAGATCGACGTAGAGCTGTGTCCCGCGACAAAAAAATCATCTTCGGATTCACTCGGTTTGGTATAGCCGCTGAGACCCCCGAACTGGCGCAGGGACCCAAAGCTCTCCCAGCGGTTGGTCAAAAGCTTGTGCGCATACGCCTGATGCGATACATCGAAAATAAACGGATCTTTTTTCGAATCAAAGACCTTGTGCATCGCGACAATAAGTTCCGTGGCCCCGAGCGTCGAACTCAAGTGGCCGCCGTTCGTGCTGACAACGCTCAAAATGCGTTCACGGATCTCTTCGCACACTTTATCCAGTTGTTCAAAATCGTATGATTTAATATCCATAATTACCCATGATCATAATTTTATATTTAAAATTTATTCGGAGAGAGCGGTACGCTTTGCGCGTTCATAACGCTTCATGATCTCCGCATCTATATTCCCCGCATCGCTGATGGCGATGACACCGCCCGGACTGACCGCGCTGTCCGAGAGGATTTCAACATGCGCCATGGTACCCACTTTTTCTGAGATGAGACCATGGTCTTGAGGGTTAACTTTGAGGGTGACTTTAGAAGCCGACTGCAGCTCTTTGATAAGTTCGCCCGACAGGCTTGCCGCGATGGCGGCCGAATGGTCGTTGAGCTCTATGGAGACAACCTCTTTGGCAACGTCCAACGCCGCATGGACCAGCTCTTCTTTCATCCCCTCCAGTGCTGTCTCGAACATCTGGGCAGTCGCTTCAAGCGTTTTCACCGATGTCGCGAACTGTTCCACCGCGTTTGTTTTAGCCTGCATATGCTCGCTCTCATACTGCATGCGCCCCTCCTGGACACCCGATGCAAATGCTTCGTGACGGGCCGCTTCAAGGGCGGCTTTATGTTCTTCTTCAGCCGCTTCGAGTTTCATCTGCAGCTTGATGAAGTTCGATGACATCTCATCGGTCTTCTGCAGCAGCGAATGCACCAGTTCATCCTTCGAACCGGTCATAATAACGTCATCCGCGGTTTCGACCGTTTCTGCCGTCTCGCCCGCAGCGGGCATAATGCTCTCTTGTTTTTTTTCAGGCGCATTATCCGTACTTTTTTGAGGCATGCTGTTTCCAAGTACCTTGAACTTGTACTTGTTCACGATATGTCCCTGGGTCTCGTCTTTGGAGATAACAACTTCCATAATACTACTCGATCATCTCATCGGTCTCGCCGATCTGTAAGACACCCTGCTCAGCCAACTGCTGCACCGCTTCAACGATCTGACGCTGAGAGCTTTCGACCTCTTTGACCTTCACAGCGCCCATAAACTGCATCTCTTCCTCAAAGGCATCGCGCGCACGCTGGGACATATTGGCGAAGAACTTCTCTTTAAGCTCTTCAGGCGCACTTTTGAGCGAGAGCATAAGATCTTTCTTGTCTACGGTCTTCAGGATCTCGCGTACGCCGTTGTTATCCAGCGATGCGATATCTTCAAAGGTAAACATCATCTCTTTAATGGATGAGGCAAGCTGTTCGTCGATCTGCTCGATATGCGCCAGTGTCGCCTTGGAGGCTTTTGCCCCCAGTCTGTTGAAGACATCGGCCACTGCACGCGGTCCGCCCACTTCGACCTTGTAGCTTGCAAGGGATTCGAGTTTGGACTCAAGCACCGCACTGACACGCTTGATGATAGACGGCGAAATATCACCCAGTTTTGCCATACGCATCGCCACTTCCGCACGCAGGTCATCGGAGAAGAAGCCCAATGTTTCCGCGGCATTCGTCGCTTCCATGTGCGCCAGGATAAGGGCAATGGTCTGCGGATGCTCGTTGACGATAAAGTCGGCGAGCTGCTGCGGTTTGATCTTGGAGAGATAGGCAAAATTCTGGCTTGAAGACATGCTTTTCGAAAGACGTTCAAGTACCTTTTTCGCTTCATCCGGACCAAGGGCGCGGTAGAGGATCTCTCTAGCATAATCCAGACCGCCGCTGCTCAGGTACTGGTTGGACTGGATGATGGCATAGAACTCTTCGAGTACTGCCGAGGCAAGCCCTTTTTCAATCGACTTGTGCGTCGCAATGTATTTGGAGACCTCGGTGATCGCTTCAACACCCATGTTCGCAAATATCGCCGCAGTGTTATCCTCTCCGAGCTGCAGAAGCAGGATTGCCACCTTCTCGCCCATGCTCATCTCGTCAAACTGTACCTGCTGTGTCGGTGAAAGTGTCATCGGTTATCCTTTCGCAACATGTTATCTCTGTCCCTCGCCTGAACCGGTCTCTTCCTGGATCAGTGCCTGCAGCAGGTTCGCGATCTCTTCAGGGCGGTCTTCGGCAATGGTTTTGACCTTCTCAAGCAGGACGTCATGTTTAAGGTCATCTTCGTTAAAGCCTTCGCTGACGCCAAGCTGATCTTCGACTTTTTTGCGCATCTGGTGCACTTTTTCTACCAGGTCTTCATCTTCGTCATCTTCAATATGGAGGGTCGGCCGCGCCACGTCCTCTTCTTCTTTCGTGAACTCAAGCATACGTTCTGCAAACGGCGCAATGACTTTTTTGTATACGACAAAGAGGATGATGATGACCAGCAGGTACTTCAACGCAGGAGCGAACGGCGCAAGGTATCTGTCTGTCACCATACTGACCTGCGTGACTGCATCTACCGGAACCATAGCCGTACGCGTCGTCTCAAACTGGAAGTTGCGTACCGAGACCTGATCGCCGCGCGCTTCATCCACACCAATGCTCTGTTTTACCAGCGACGTGATCGCGTCAAGCTGACTTTCATCCAGCGGGACGTAGACCGGTTCATCCGTCGGGTTCCCTTCATCGTCGGTTCCCGGACGGTACTTGCCGTCAACGACGACCGCCGCGGTAACGCGCATGATCTTGGCAAACTCGCCTTTTGTCGTTGAAACAGTCTTCGAGACCTCATAGTTGGTCGTCGCACTGTTCTTCTCGTACTTCTCCTGGCTCTTCTGCGACTCGATGCCCTCGACCGGGCCGATGTTGCTTACCGCACCGGGAACGCCGCCGACCTCTTTAGGCGATGCACCTTCGCGCTTCTCCTCGTTCACCTGCTCGCTGCGAACGACATTTTCCGGGTCAAACACTTCCGATGTCGAACTCTTCTGCGAAAAATCGAACTCGATGGTCACTTTCGCGACGACACGTTCCTTGCCGCCGATGAACGGGGAGAGGACATTAACGATCTTCTCCTCTTTTTTCCGCTCTTCGCGGGTTTTGTACTGCTGCTGCATTGAGGAGAGTTCGCCCAGCTGTGCGAACTCATCGTTATCGCCGAGCGTTTCGCCGTTGGCATCGATGAGCGTCACGTTCTCTACTGTCAGTTTGGGTACTGCCGCCGCAACAAGGTTTTTTATACCGCGGATCTGCTTAGTGGAGAGTATTCTGCCTGGGCGCAGCTGGACCATGACGGCCGCTGTCGGCGAGATCTCTTTGGAGACGAAGAGCGTCTCTTTGGGAAGGGCCAGGTTGACATTGGAGCGCTCTACCGGCTCCAATGCATCGATGGTACGGGTAAGCTCGCCTTCAAGTGCACGCAGGAACTTGACATTCTGATCGAAACTCGTGGCACCGAACTCCTGGGTGTCAAAGAGCTCGAAACCGACACTGCTCTCTTTGGGAATACCCAGTGATGCGATCGCTATACGTTCTTTGTAGACAACGTCTTTAGGCACTTCGATGACGTTGTCTTTGGGAATGCGGTAGGGGATGTTGTCTTTTTCAAGCTGCTCGATCACCTGAGCGGCATCGGCCGAGGAGAGCGAATCAAAGAGAACCTGGTAGTCATCTTTAAGGCCGCCCTTGGAAGTATAGACAATCAGAAAAACAAGAAAAGCGATGATGGCCGTGACGGCACCGCCGATGATCACTCTCTGTGTGTTTGTCAGATTGCTGTACAGAACAACCAGCTGCGAAAATAGTGCCTTAAAATCCATCGCTACCTACAGTGAAAATTACAAAAATTGCTTCGAAAGCTCAAAGAAACGGTCATTCTCCGCCGGCGTCCCGACAGTAACACGAATCGCATTGAGCCCATAACCGCTTAAGTCTCGTATAATCATACCCTTTTTTAACAATTCTTGCGCTAAGTGCACTGAATTTTTTGTTTGAGGAAGGCATAATGTAACGAAATTGGTATAACTTTCAATAATATCCAATCCCACTTCTTCGGCAAACGCTTCGTAACGTTTCATCTGCTCGAAATTCTTCTCTATCGACGCCGCTACGAACGCTTCGTCTTCAAGTGCGACGCTTGCCGCTTCGAGTGACAGCGTCGTAATGTTAAACGGCGGTCGTATCTTGTAAAGCGCTTCGATGATCGGTGCCTGTGCGATGCCGTAGCCCACACGCATACCGCCCAATCCGTACGCCTTGGAGAATGTCCCGAGGTAGAGCACATTGTCAAAACGTGCTACCAGCTCTTTTGGCGAAACGGCTTTGTCCTTGTTTTTGAATGCCGTATACTCCATATAGGCGCCGTCGACGATGACAAGCGTATCGTTATCGATCTTTTCAATAAAGTCGAAGAGTCTCTGTGCATCGATCGCATCGCCGGTAGGGTTGTTCGGCGTACACAAGAAGATGATCCCCGGTTTATGCTCTTGGTAAAGGGCATAGAACTCGTCAAGGTCATGCTCCTGAGAGCTCGTGCGGATGATCTGCGCACCCACATGGCGGGCATAGATCTCGTACATTGCAAAGGTAACGCTGTTCATCAGCACCTTTGTCCCACTGGAAGCTTTGGCATGTACCGCGAACTCGATCACCTGATCAGACCCCGCCCCGATAACGATCTCGCTCTCTGCTACGCCAAAACGTTTCGCGAGCCCCTCTTTGAGCTTGTACATGGAGTCGTCAGGATAGAGTGCCATTTTAGGAACGATCTTGGAGACCGCTTCGATCACCTTGGGTGAACAGCCGTTGGGATTCTCATTGCTCGCCAGTTTTACGATCTGAGCAGGCTCGATCCCGTACTCGCGGACGACCAGTTCGATAGGTTTTCCCGCTTCATATGTTTTAATATTGTCCAACGTCTTGTTGAAATTCATGATTCCTGTTCCCCTTTTACATAGCTTCCCAGCCATGTTACTTCATCTGTATGTTCTGCTAAGACCTTCTGTATTCTCTCTTCATCGATATGGCCGTAAAAGTCGATAAAGAACCAGTAACCGAAGTCACCGTTGTCTCTGGACGGGCGGCTCTCGATCTTGCTCAGGTTGATCTCCGCTTTGTCGAAATCCTGCAGGAAATGGACCAGTGCACCCGGCTTCTGCGCATCTCGTAAACGCACGAAGAGCGACGTCTTGTCTTCACCGCTGATACCGTTTTTAAAGTCGCTCAAAATGACAAAACGCGTCATGTTGTTATGGACGTCCTCGATGTTCTCGAACATCGTAGGCACCCCGTAAAGTTTCGCGGCGATATGGCTGCAGATAGCCGCTGCCTCATTGTCATCGGCTGCGAGAATAGCCGCTTTGGCCGTCGATTCGACCGGGATGAGTTCAACCGTGTCCAGGCCGTGCTCGCGCAGGAAATCCTGACACTGTCCGAACCCCTTGTCCTTGGAGTAGATGCGCTTGATATCATCAAGATGTCGGGCCTTGGTCGCAAACGCGACATGGATCGGCATGTAGAGCTCGGCCACGATCTTCATCGGACTTTTTGCCATCAGGTCCAGCGTCTCCCCGACGACACCGTCGCGGCTGTTCTCGATAGGGACGACACCGAACTTCGCACGGCCCGCTTCGAGGGTCTTGAAGACCGCGTGGATGGAGCCGAGGGAGAGGTAGTCGCTCATCGCACCGAAACGGCTTTCGGCCGCCTGATGGGTAAAACTTCCCTCGGGCCCGAGGTAGGCGATGCGTTCGGGCAGTTCAAGATTGCGCGAAACGGCGAAGATCTCAAGGAAGATCGCTTCGATGGCAGCGCTGTTGAGCAGACCGCCCTCAGCCTTGCTCTTTTCGCTCAGGCGTTCGATGATTGCCTTTTCGCGTTCGGGACGGTATACGGCACCCCCGGTATCGTGTTTGATCTCACCGACACGCTCTACGACCTTCATACGGCGGTTAAGCAGTTCGATCAGCTCATTGTCTATGGCGTCGATCGCCTCCCGGCACTCATCTAACGTTTTCATAATCCCTCCATTACCGCTTGCATGTCCTTACAGACGATGTCAGGCTGTTCTTCCGCTTTTAGCAGCGGTATGATCTCTTCTGCTTTCTGATACTTCCCGCTCAGGACAAAAACGGTCTTCATCCCCAGCGCTTTGGCACCGCCAAGGTCGCCTTTGACATCATCGCTGATGATCGTCACCTCTTCGAATGCGGCGGACGATTTCTGCATCTGCAGACGGCGCAGCGCTTCAGCATAAAACGCGTCGCTCGGTTTTCCGACGACGCTGTAAGAAGCCGAAGTCGCAAACTCAAGCATCTTGAGTATCGCCCCCACACCCGGGTAGCGTTTGCCGTTCTTGGCATAGAGCGTCGTCTCATGCATACCCACAAGACGGGCACCCTTTAGCAGAAAATCGATCATCTGCGCATACTCTTCGGCTCCGAAATCCTCTTTTATGGCGATCAGGACGCTCTTCGGGTCGCTGTAGTCGAGTTCGTAGCCCATCGTCTCAAGCACCCGCAGGAACGGTTCGGCGCCATAAGCGGCGACACGCTCTTTCCCCAGCTGCGTCTCAAGGGTCATCAGCGGATCGAGGTAGTGCTCTTTGGGAATGTTCAGGCCGATACCCTGAAGATAGGCATGAAACTCGCCGCTTGCGCGCTTGGTATTGTTGGTAATGACCATGTAGGGTATCGCATTGGCATTGAGATGGTCGATAAATGCGATACTTCCGCGTATCGGCATCTTCTCGACATCATCGATCAAAGTCCCCTGAACGTCAATAAAATACATCGCTACGGCTCTATAAACTCTTTTTCAAGCGCGATGAGATCATCAAAACTCTCGCGCTTGCGGATCAGACGATCCTTTCCTGCTTCCAGTGCCACTTCAGCCGAACGGCCGCGGGTGTTGTAGTTGCTTCCCATACCGAACCCGTATGCCCCGGCGCTGTGGACTACCAGCAGATCATTGTGCTCCAGTTCCGGCAGCGGGTAACCTTTTGCAAAGAAGTCGCCGCTTTCACAGACGGGACCTACGATATCCGCACTGCTCTCTTCGCCGCTTTTACCGACGGCTTCGATGCGGTGATACGCGGAGTAGAGACTCGGTCTGATCAGGTCGTTCATAGCACCGTCTACAATGACGAAACGCTTGTCGTCATGGCGTTTTTCATAGAGGACCTTCGTAATGAAGTAGCCTGCGTTCGCCGTAAGGAAACGCCCCGGTTCGCAGATCAGTGTCAGGTCAAGACCCGTCAGCGTTGAAAGGACAGCCTGCGCATAGTCATACGGTGCGATCGTCTCTTCATCTTTGTAGCGAACACCCAGACCGCCGCCCACATCGAAGAACTTTAGTTCGATATCGATGGCCTGAAGCGATCTCAGCAGATCGGCAACGATCTCTGAAGCTTCACGGATCGGGTCAAGTTCGGTCAGCTGGCTGCCGATGTGAAAATGAATACCGACCGGGTCCAGGCTATCGGAGTTCTTTGCCTTGATGTACATGCGTTTGGCCGTGTTGATGTCGACACCGAACTTGTTGTCATGCAGGCCCGTTGAGATATACGGGTGCGTCTTCGGATCGATGTTGGGATTGACACGGACGCTGATGCGTGCCTGTGCGCCAAGCTCTTTTGCGATCGTCTCGACACGTTCGAGCTCGCCCAAGCTTTCAACATTGATGTAGAGGATATCGCTCTCTATCGCCTCTTTGATCTCGTCGTCGCGTTTGCCGACACCGCTGAAGATGATGCGGTACTTCGGGATACCCGCCAAAAAAGCACGGCGTACTTCACCGATGGAGACACAGTCCGCCCCTGAGCCCAGCTCGGCAAAGTGCTTGACGACACTCAGGTTGGAGTTGGCCTTTACCGCATAGGCAAGTATCGCTTTGCGTCCGCGAAACGCTTCTTTAAGCGCTTCATACTGTTCGCGCATCGCATCAAAATCATAGACATACAGAGGCGTCTGGTATGTCGCAGCAAGATGTTGGAAATCTATCACTTCAGTCCTTCGATAATCCGGGGCAACACGCTCGTTATCCCCGGTCTAAAAAATGGGCCTATTTTAGCAGAAATGAGCTTAGACTATGTCCGTATCCTGTTGCGCCGCCACTGGAACACCGCAGCGGCGAAAAGCACGACGACAGGCACGATAATGCCGACCTCGCTCGGTATGGTTTTTGTATTGGATAGTTCGATCATCGTAAAGAGTATACTCCAGGTGATCAGCGTCGCCAGGATCGCACCGAAACTGAAAAGCGTCACATTCAAGAAGCGCGGACTTATCGGGACAAAGAAAAAGATGATCACCACAAGGCAGGGGACAAAGAACGGGTAGATAAAGATCTTGTACAGCGCACTCTTGATCCGTTCAATACTGATGTTCTGCTCATTAAGCAGCCGTATCGCATCAAACGCATCGATGATGGTAAAGTTGACTTTCCCCTCATAGACCTGATCAAGGATCTTCGGCTTAAAATCCTTTAGCAGTTTCAGGTCATGCTTCTCTTCGATACTCACCCCTTCGTGCAGCGCGGCAAAGTTCTTGGGCTTGCGCATCAGGTGCGCGCTCGAGATATACCAGTAACCGTCTCGGTATGTCGCCTCCTCCGCAATAAGCACTTCCGTCATAGAGCCTTTTTCAATATTGAAGATACGGATATCCTCAGCACGCTGCTGCAAGGGGTAGAGACGTCCGAAATAGACATACTGGTCGGAGAAAGTGAAGAAAAGATTGGAGGTCGGCTGCACGAACTGCGCACTTTTGCGGATATTGTTCGAATACTCGTCTGCACGGGCAAAAGAGGTCGCATGGAGGGCAATGAATATGAGGATTATAAGCGTTGAGACGACGACAAACGGCTT
>JBFEWT010000210.1:0-2139 GCA_041546225.1 Sulfurimonadaceae bacterium | reverse complement strand
TTCAATATCCGCTTCGGTGTGGAACTGGTAACGTCCTACGAACGGGTTGGGGATGTACTCGCATGTCAACGACGTACCGAGCTCTTTTTGGAGGGCATCGACGATGGACTGGAACGAGCGCGCCTTGCCCGTACCGACATTATAGATACCGCTCTCATTAGGATGCATCGCTTTGATGTTGGCCTGAATAATATCTTCTATATAGATAAAGTCGCGCAGGATCCTGTCCGAACCCTCGAAAAGCTTCGGATTTTTCCCCGCAAGGATCTGGTGCCCGAACTGTACCACCATGGAAGCCGTCTTCTCTTTATAGAACTCACGGGGGCCATAGACGTTAAAGTAGCGCAGACCAACGATGCTGATAGGGTGTTTAGCCATATACTCGCGGCTCAGGTGGTCCATCATCAGCTTGGAGAAGCCGTAGACGTTCTGCGGCGCTTCACATCCGACCGTCTGCGGGGAAGGGGCATCACCGTAGGTCGCTCCCGAAGAGGCGTAGATCATATTCGCACCATGCTCAACCGCGATATCGAGAAGGTCTTTATAGGCGTTGACATTGGTCTTGATCATAAGGTCCTGCTCGAGTGCCGTCGTATCAGAGATGGCCGCTTCGTGGAATATATAATCAAATTTAAAATTATTACGTAATTGTGATAATAAAGTGATATCGTTAATATCACCGCTGATTACCTCGCCGCTGAAGCCGATAAGGTTTTTAAAATGGCCGAAACTTTTCAGATTGCCGTTGGAGAGGCGTTCCCCGCTTCGGAACATATCAAGCACGACGACCTTCGCACCCGGGTGGTTTTTCTGGAAGTAAAAAGCCAGGTTTGAGCCGATAAACCCCGCACCCCCGGTGATCAAGATGGTCTTTCCCTCAAGATTCTTATCTGTATACTGCATCACACACTCTCTTATAAATTATGTCACATTATGTTCTCTTATTGTAGCAAACCCTCTATTAATCCAGCGTTACACGACAGTGTAATTCCCGTTTAAGATTTGAGTCACTATAATTAGGAACATTTATAATAAAAAGGAATTCAGAAATGAAAAAACTTGCTCTTGCTCTACTCGTAACCGGTGTTTCACTAATGGCTGCTGACGGTGCTGCTCTTTACAAAAAATGTGCTGCATGTCACGGTGCTAAAGGTGAAAAAGCCGCTCTTGGCAAGTCTGCTGTTATCGGTGGCGTTGACGCTGCTACAATCGCTGCTGACCTTAAAGGTTACAAAGCTGGTACTACAAACAAAAAAGGTATGGGCGCATTGATGAAAGGTCAGGTAGCTTCTTACTCTGACGCAGACATCGAAGCAGTTGCTGCTTACGTAGCAGGTCTTAAGTAAGACCTCCTCTCACCGCCTCGGCGGTGAACCTCTCTTTTTACCCTTCAGCTTTTCAACACTAAAACATTTTCTTTTTACTTTTCGGATTGTTCCGGTTTCTTTTTTAACGCCTCTTTTTTGCGTTCTTGTTCTACGGCATCGTTGAGCTCTTTCTCATCATCAAACAGCACCGCGTTCATCATCTTCTCTTTGTCGTCAAACTGACCGCCCTTGATACCCCATAAAAAGGCCGCAAGACCGAATCCGCCCAGCATGAACGAGATGATCATCATCATCATAAGTACCGAAGCATCCATATTACACCTTCATATTTTCAAAAATTTCTTTACTATTTTTTCCAACCCGAGCGTATCCGCATGGAGTTGCCCACGACCAGCAGTGAACTCAGTGACATCGAAAGCGCGGCAATAAGCGGGATGATATAGCCTCCCATCGCCAACGGGATCGTGATGACATTATAGAGCAATGAGAGTCCGAGGTTCTGCCTGATAAGCCGATAGGTCGTCTTGCTGATCGCAAAGGCTTCCTGCAGGCTTTGCAGCGAATCGTTCATCAAGATGACATCACTCACCTCTATGGCGATATCACTGCCGTTACCCATGGCGATGCCGATCTCCGCGCGCGCAAGCGCGAGGATGTCGTTCACCCCGTCACCAGCCATTACGACGACCTTCCCCTCTGCATGCAGTGCCGCGATAAAGTCGGCTTTGCCCTCAGGAGAGAGTTCTGCATGATAATGCCCGATACCCACCTCTTGCGCAATGCGTTTGGCGGAGGCTTCGTGATCTCCGGT